>CAKTHW010000015.1 GCA_934565425.1 uncultured Oscillospiraceae bacterium | reverse complement strand
CATGTACTATGTGGGCAAGCGGCTCACCGCCATCCAGCAGGAGCAGAAGGCACAGGTGAAGCTGGTGGAGCGGTCGGAGCGGAAGGCGCTGAAACTGGTGTACCAGAAGCGGCAGCGGAAGGTAGTATTAGTTGCTATCCTGCTCCACATCGGCGGTCTGCTGGTGCTGAAATACTACGGTTTCTTTGCAGCCAATGTCAACGCAGTCCTGGCCGCCTTGGGCGCTGGGGTGCGCATGAAAGTGCCCCACTTTCTGCTGCCCATCGGCATCTCCTTCTTCTCCCTCCAGGGCGTGGCCTACGCGGTGGACGTCTACCGTGGGGTCATCCCGGCGGAGACCAACTTCGGACGGCTGGCCCTGTTCATGAGCTTCTTCCCCCAGCTGGTGGAAGGCCCCATCTGCCGCTACAGCGACACGGCGGAGCAGCTCTGGAACGTGGGACCCATCACCTGGCACAACCTGTCCTCCGGGTTCCTGCGCATCCTGTACGGCCTGACCAAGAAGCTCATCGTGGCCGACCGGCTGAACCTGATGATCACCGCCGTCTTCACCAACTACGGCGAGTACCAGGGCGGCGTCATCGCCATCGCAGCGGTGTGCTACACCATCCAGCTCTACATGGACTTTTCCGGCACCATGGACGCGGTCATGGGCACGGCGGAGATCTTTGGGGTGAAAATGCCGGAGAACTTCCAGCGCCCCTTCTTCTCCAAGAGTATCTCTGAGTTCTGGAAGCGCTGGCACATCACCCTGGGCACCTGGTTCAAGGACTACATCTTCTACCCGGTCACCATGTCCAAGCGCATGAAGGCCATGACCAGCAAGTACCGCAAGAAGCTGGGCAACCACTACGGCCCCCTGGTGGCCGGTTCCATCGCCCTCTTCTGCGTCTGGTTCAGCAACGGCCTGTGGCACGGGGCGGCGTGGAGCTACGTGTTCTTCGGGATGTATCACTTCGTCCTCATCCTGGGCGGCAACATGATCACCCCGCTGGCCAACCAGTTCTTCGCCAAGGTGCACCTGGACAACAACAGCTTTCCCTATCGTCTCTTCCAGATGGTGCGCACCACCATCCTGGTCATCATCGGCGAGCTGTTCTTCCGTGCCACCAGCCTGGGCGCCGGCCTTGCCATGTTCGGCAAGATCGTCACCGATTTCCACTTCGACTCCATCAACGACGCCCTCCTGGGCAAGCTGCACATTGACGGGGGCGATTTTCTGGTCGTGGCGGTCATGCTGGTGCTGGTTTGGGGCATCAGTATGCTCAACGAACGGGGCTATGTGGTGCGGGAGCTGCTGGCGGAGCAGCACGTGGCGACGCGCTGGGCGGTCATGTACGCCTGGGTGCTCTTCCTCATCATCTTCGGCGCATACGGCCTGGGGTACACCCCCCTCAGCCCCATCTATGCGAACTTTTAAGGAGGGCAGACCATGCGCAGCTTTTTGAAACATACCGGTGTCATCGCCGCCTTTCTGGCTGGTTTGCTGGCCATTTTGTTCCTGTTGTCCTTTGTGGTCAACCCCAAGAACAATTCCGCTGAGGCGGGGATGAAGGACCCCACCGCGGTGGGCTTTTTGGGCGAGCCGGCCAACAGCATCGACGTGCTGGTGCTGGGGGACAGCGAGAGCTACAGCTCCATCATCCCCACACAGATGTGGCAGCAGCAGGGCATCACCTCCTACGTCTGCGGCAGCCATGCCCAGCGTCTGAGCTACTCGGAGGAGCTGATGAAGCAGGCCTTCGCCTGCCAGTCTCCCAAGATCGTCATCCTGGAGACCAACGCCCTCTATCGGAAGATCTCCTTCGCATACTCCCTGCGACAGAGCCTGGAGGAGTTCATGCCTGTCTTCCGCTACCACAACCGGTGGAAGACCCTGACCCTGCGGGATTTTGACTTCACGGTGAACTACAACCATATGGAGGTCAACAAGGGCTACTGGTACCGCACCAACGTGAAGGGTGCGTCCACGTCCAAGTACATGAAGCCGTCGGACAAGGCGGAGCAGGTCAGGGCCAAGAACCGGCGGTACGTAGAGCGCATCGCCCAGTTCTGCGCCGACCACGACGCCCAGCTCATCCTGCTGAGCACACCCAGCACCAAAAACTGGAACGCCAAACGCCACAACGGCGTCTCTGCGCTGGCAGAGGAGCTGGGGGTGGAGTATGTGGACTTGAACATGCTCCGGGAGCAGGTGCCCATCGACTGGCAGACGGACAGCAAGGACAAGGGCGACCACCTGAACTACAACGGCGCTCAGAAGGTGACCACCTACCTGGGCCATTTCCTGGCGGACAAGGGGATCTTGACCGATCACCGGGGCGACGACGCCTATGACAGCTGGAACGTCTGCGCGGAGCAGTTTGACAGCATGGTCAGGAACGACCAGGCCAAACGGGCGCAGAAGGAGCGGGAAAAACAGGCGAAACAATCAAAACAACCGGCACAAGCCTAAGAAAAAACCCCACGGTAATGGTACCGTGGGGTTTTTGTGTTGTAGGGGCTGCATTTTGCCGAATTTAGTAACCCATAGCGTCATCCACCAGGATGACCTTCACCCGACCCGGCGTATGGTTGTACCGGGTGAACAGGATCTGACAGCAGATGGTGTCCGGAGACTTGCAGTCGTAGCAGCAGCCGGTCTTGGCGCAGGGGGTCTTGAGACCGAAGCGCATGGCGTTGGTGGGGGCGGCTTCGTTGCGGGCACGGCGGAGGGCGTCCTCAGCGGTGGCCACCACCTTGTTCATGCCCACGATGTACAGCACGTGCCGGGGGCCGTAGCACATGGCGGCCAGGCGGTTGGCGGTGCCGTCGATGTTCACCAGGACGCCGTCCTGGGAGAGGGCGTTGGTGCTGGTGAGGAAGTAGTCGCAGTCGGCCAGGATCTGGTGCATCATGGCGTCCTTTTCCTCCGGGGTGGCAGCGGTCTCCCGGTCGATGACCCGGTAGTCACCTTGCCGCACCGCGTCCTTCAGGCCGATGGCGTCGATGCTCACCGAGCCGCCCCAGCCGATGCGGCTGCCCTTGGGGATCCAGGCCAGCGCCTGTTCCAGGGCTTCCTCTTTTGTGGCCGCGTAGCTGGCTTCCATATTCCGCTGGTTCAGCGCCTGGATGAGCTGCTGAGCGCGGAGTTGGTTGCGCTTTGTGATCATAGCTTCCATAGGAACCTCCTCGTGATTGTCAAGTGGGTGGTATATACATATGCAATCAGTGGTATATACAAGTGGTATATACAAAAGGGAATATACAAAAAACACGGGAAAAAGCGAAGAATTCCCCGGGATTGCTGAGAAAAAATGTGACTTTCCCTTTTTCAGAAAATGGTTCCCGTGCGCCTTCAAATGCAGGAAAAAATGCACGTATGTCGAATATTGGCGAAAGGCATAGAACGAAAATTCAAATTTTTGGAAAATTAGGGTTGAAAATTCAGTGAATATATGGTAAATTATTGCTGTACCGAGGGAGGTACACAACGCTGTCGAAGGACAGCGGGAGTTTGTGGAAAAGGAGACTGAACTGAATGAGTACATTGAAGATTTTGCTGGCGGATGCGGATGAAGACGGCCGGATCGCCTTAGAGCAGGATCTGGAGCAAGAACAGTCGTTGGAGGTGATCGGGAGCACAGGAAACGGAATGGACGCGATCAAGCTGATCGAAAAGACAGAGCCGGATATCATCATCATGGACCTGGTGTTGGCCGGGATAGACGGATTGGAAGTGCTGGAAGAGGTGAGCAAGAGCCAGTGGGAGCGGAAGCGCCCCATGGTCATCATCTACTCCGCCTATATACGGGGCAGTGTGACCCTGCGGGCGGCAGAGTTCGGAGCGGATTATTTTATCATGAAGCCCTGCTCCAGTCAACTGGTGGCGGAACGCATCCATCAGCTCTACCAGCTCAGTCCGGTGGCACCGGCCAACAACGAGCACCTGGAGACCCTGGTGACCTCGGTCATCCACGAGATCGGCGTACCCGCCCACATCAAAGGCTATCAGTATCTGCGGGAAGCCATCATCATCGCGGTGGAGGACATGGAAGTCATCAACGCAGTGACCAAGGTGCTCTACCCGGAAGTGGCGCGACGATTTGACACCACAGCCTCCCGGGTAGAGCGAGCCATCCGACATGCCATTGAGGTGGCGTGGGATCGGGGTGACATCGAGACACTGCAAAAATACTTCGGCTACACCGTCAGCAACGCCAAAGGCAAGCCCACCAACAGCGAATTCATCGCCATGATCGCAGACCGCCTGCAATTGCAGCGGAAGCAGATGGGGTGAAAAAACAAAGCTGCAAGGAGACAACAAATGAATAAAGAGAAGATAGGTTCCCTCTGTGAATGAAAAAGCACTAGGGGGAATTTTTTTATGCATAAACCTACCGAATTGCTTGGTTGTACACCTTTTCATAGGCCGTCGCCGACTGATCCCAGCTGAAATCCGTGGTCATCCCACGCGTCATCAGCCCGATCCAGTTGGGGCGGTCGGTTTCGTAGACCTCCAAACCGCGGTCGATGGCGCCCAGCAGGTCACCGGGGGTGATGCTGCCGAAGGTGAAGCCCAGACCGGTGCCGGTGGTGGGGTTGTAGGCGGGGACGCTGTCCTTGAGGCCGCCGGTGAGGCGGACGATGGGGACGGTGCCGTAGCGCATGGCGATCATCTGGGACAGGCCGCAGGGCTCCGCGATGGAGGGCATGAGGAGCAGGTCGGCACCGGCGTAGATCTGGGACGCCAGCTCCGCCGAGTACATCAGGTTGGCGGACACCCGGCCGGGGTACTCCTGAGCGGCCATGCGGAAGAAGGATTCGATGCCCCAGTCACCGGTGCCCAGCACCACGAACTGGACGTAGTGCTCCATGATCTTGGGGAAGGCGGCGGTGACCAGCTCGTACCCCTTGTGTGCCACCAGGCGGGAGATGCAGGCGATGATGGGCACGTCCGGGTCCACGTTCAGCCCCAGCTTCTCCTGGAGCGCCGCCTTGCAGGCCGCCTTGCCGGACAGGTCGTGGGCGGAGTAGGGGGCGGGGAGGAATTTGTCGGTGGCCGGGTCGTTGTGGGCCATATCGATGCCGTTCAAAATGCCGGTGAACTTGTGATAGTTGTCCGCGATGACCCCCTCCAGGCCGTGGGCGTAGAAGGCGTATTGCAGCTCCTTGGCGTAGGTGGGGGAGACGGTGGTGATGTAGTCGGCGGCGTAGATGGCGCCCTTGACCAGGTTCACGTCCCCGTAGTAGGACAGCATATCCTCCCGGAAATAGCTCTCATCCAGCCCCAGCACGTCCCCCAGGATGTTCCGGTCGAACCGACCCTGGTACTCGATGTTGTGGATGGTGAAGACGCTCTTGGTGTGTTTCAGGAGCGGTTCCCGGTGACGGGCTTCCAGCAGGTAGACGGGCACGAGGCCGGTCTGCCAGTCGTTGCAGTGGATGATGTCCGGCGACCAGCCCAGCTGGACGGGCACCTCCACCACAGCACGGGAGAAGTAGGCGAACCGCTCGCCGTCATCGAACTGGCCATAGAGACCCTCCCGCTGGAAATAGTACTCATTGTCGATAAAATAGTAGGTCAGCCCCTGATACTCCAACGAAAACAGGCCGCAGTAGGCGTTGCGCCAGCTCAGGGGGAAGTGGAAGCTCTTCAGGAAGGTCATCTGCCGCCGCCACTGGGCGGGGATGGCGGAGTAGAGGGGTAAAATCACCCGCACGTCATGCCCCAGCTTGGCCAGGGCGTTGGGCAGGGAACCGGCCACGTCGGCCAGACCGCCGGTCTTGATGAAGGGAGCCACTTCGGATGCGGCGAAGAAAAGTTGCATAGAGACACCAGCCTTTCTGGAATGCGGTGGGTGGAAAAACGGTCAGACGGTGCTGCCCTTGGCCAGGACGAAGGGGTGATGGGCAGCGCCATTTAACACAGCGCCAGCGCCGATGGTCACGTCCTTGTCGGTGATGACATAGCGCAGCTGGGCGTCGGTGCCGATGACGGTGTTCTGGAACAGGATGGAGTCCCGGATGACGGCACCCTTGCCCACACGGACGTTGTGGAAGATGATGGAGTTCTCCACCGTCCCCTCGATGATGCACCCGTCGGCCACCAGCGAATTGCGGCAGACCGAGCCGGGGGCGTAGTAGCTGGAGGGTTCGTTCCGCTCCCGGGTGCGGATGGGGCGTTCCAGACCGAACAGGTCCCGGCGCACCTCCGGCTGGAGCAGCGCCATGCTGCTGTCGTAGTAGGATGCCACCGAGGTGCAGCGGGTGACAAAGCCGTCGTAGGCGTAGGCGGAGAGTTTCAGGTGATGATGGAGCTTGGGCAGCAGGTCGTTGCGGAAGGAGTAGAGGCGATGGGTGGCGCACTCGCTGACCAGGCGCAGGAGCAGCTCCTTGGACAGGAGGAAGATGTTCAGGTACTCCACGCCGGTGGGCTGGCTGGGGCACTGGATGACGTCAGTGATGGTCTGGTCGTCGCCCACCTTAAAATAGACGGTGGCGGGAGGGTCGCCGGTGTAGCGGGGGGAACAGACCAGGGTCATGTCCGCGTGATTCTCGACGTGCTGCTGGTACACGTCCTCCAAATCCAGGTTCAGGGCGATGTCCCCGTCGGCGATGAGGACGTATTCCTGCCGAATCTCCCGTAAGTAGGGCAGGATGTCAGAGAGGGTGTCCATATGCCCTCGGAACATCCGGGGATTCTCCCCGTTGGTCAGGGAGTAGGGAGGCAGCAGGTGGAGACCGCCGCTGTGGCGGGCTAAGTCCCAGTCCTTGCCGGAGCCGAGATGGTCCAGGAGGGATTTATACTTGGCCTGGAGCAGCACGCCCACATCGGAGACGCCGGCGTTGACCAGGTTGGAGAGCATGAAGTCGATCATCCGGAACCGCCCGCCGAAGGGGATGGAGGACAGGCAGCGGGGCTCGGTCAGCTCCCGCAGGTGGTAGATGTTGTTCTGGGTGAACAGGAGACCATGTACATTATTCAGCATCCCAAAACCGCTCCTTTCTGCTTCTCAGAATACATTGCGTTGGCGGGGATGACCTGTCCGTCGGCCACGTCCGCCGCCACGACAGCGACGCCCCAGTCGTCAGACCCGTCCGGCGGGTTGCCCACCACAGCATCACAGCCCACCGTGGTGTTCTCGCCCACGATGGCATATTCTACCGTGGCGCCAGCTTTGACGGTGGCACCCGGCATGAGGATGGAGTAGCGCACTGTCGCCCCCGGCTCCACGGTGACTGAGTGGAAGAGGACGGAGTTTTCGATGGTGCCATGGACCTCGCACCCGTCTGTCACCAGACAGTGGGAGAGCACCGCGTCCGAGCCGATGAACTGGGCGGGTAAGATCGCACTGTGGGTGTAGATGGGCCAGCTGGTGTCGTAGATGTTGATGCCGCTGGTGGGGGAGAGCAGATCCATGTTGGCGTCCCACAGGGAGGTGATGGTGCCCACATCCTTCCAGTAGCCCTGGAACCGGTAGGCGAACAGCTTTTCGCCTTGCTCCAGCATGGTGGGGATGATGTTCTTGCCAAAGTCGTTGCTGGACGCCGGGTCGGCCTCGTCCTGGATGAGGTACTGCCGCAGCTTCTCCCAGGTGAACAGGTACACGCCCATGGAGGCCAGGTTGCTCTTGGGGTGGGCGGGTTTTTCCTCGAACTCACAGATCTGGTCGTGGTCGTCCACGTTCATGATGCCGAACCGGCTGGCCTCGTCCATGGACACCTCCAGCACGGAGATGGTGGCGTCCGCGCCGGTCTCCTTGTGGTACTCCAGCATTTTGGCGTAGTCCATCTTATAGATGTGGTCGCCGGAGAGGATGAGGACATACTGAGGGTCATACAGGTCGATGAACCCGATGTTCTGATAGATGGCGTTGGCCGTCCCCTTGTACCAGGTGCCCGAGTCGCCGGAGGTGACGTAGGGGGGCAGCACGTGGACGCCGCCGTCGGAGCGGTCCAAATCCCAGGGCTGCCCGTTGCCCAGGTAGGAGTTCAGCTTCAGCGGGCGGTACTGGGTCAGCACGCCCACCGTGTCGATGCCGGAGTTGGCGCAGTTGGAGAGGGCAAAGTCAATGATGCGATACTTCCCGCCAAAGGGAAGGGCGGGCTTGGCGTTGTGTTCGGTCAGGGCGTACAGCCGGCTGCCTTGGCCGCCAGCCAACAGCATGGAGATACATTCTTTTTTCATCAGCGATCCACCTCAATCTCAGCCTGTCCCGGCAGTCCGGTCAGGCGTATGGTCAAAGAGCAGGCACGTCCTAGGGGGGAGTGCGATAGCATCCCCGTCAGACAGCCGCTCAGGAACAGCGGAAAAAATAGGGTCCCGTTCCGTGCCGCTCCCGTGGAGCAGTCGGAGCGTCCGTTCGGTGTGGATGGGCAGGGAGAACGCCCCATCCGTCGGGTTGCACAGGCACAAGATCTCCTCCCCCCGCCAAAAGGCCAGCACCGGCAGCGCCTCCGTCGGTCGATGGGCCCAGCGGAAGGAGCATTGCGGCCACAGGGCTGGGTGGGACAGATAGCAACGGTGGGCCTGTTGCAGCACGGGGCGGGACAGCGCGTCCAACCGGGTGCATTTCCCGCCGGGCAGCGCCAGATAGGCCAGGTAGCAGGCCGGGTCAGGAAAGTCCGGGTAGGTAAGCAACCCACCTGCGGTCAGGCGGTCTGAGCACTCCCTGGTCTTGTGCAGGAACAGGTCGGCCAGGGGCTGAGCGGACTGCTCTGCCTGTCCCACGCCGTCCTCCAAAGGAAAGGGCGTCCGCAGGAACAACCCGCCTGCCGGACACACCTCCGCCAGCTGGGACAGGAACCCTTGTGCGTCCCGTCCGGGGAAGAAGAACCGAGGGTCGTCGATGGCAACCCGCAGGCCGTCCAGGTGGTAGGTGCCCAGCCAAAATTGGGCGCAGTCCAGCAGGAAGCGGCGAAGGTGGGGACGGCTCCAGTCCAACTGGTTGGGGCAGTCCTCCGTGGCCAGGAACGGGCCGTAGGCTTCGGAGAAGTCGGTGGCGTTCCAGTCCAATACCACGCTCAGCCCCGCCTGGTGAAAGGCGTCCACCCAGCGCATCAATTCTTCCGGCCGCCACCCAGCACAGGGGGCGAAGAAGGACGTGCGCCGCCCCAATCCCAACGAGAATATCCCGCCGGTGTAGCCCAGCCGTTTCAAGGTGGGCACCAGGGTGTGATAGCCGTCCGGCGGCTGTTGGGTCAAGTCGATGGGACAGAGCAGGGTGGGACGCGGGACGTTCGTCTGCTGCCGGAAGGCCAGCCAGGGGGCGTCCTGCCAGCGGTAGCCGGAGTGGTCCCACAGGCGCCCTGCCGTCCCTGGCAGCGGCTCTACCGCGGAGGCGGTGGGGTCGGCGCAGTAGTGGGCGGTGCCTTGGGCGTCGTGGAGGACGTATTTGTAGAGGTCGCCCGCCTGAGCGTTGGCCACGAAGCCCTCCCACAGGCCGTCCTGGGTGCGGGTCAGAAAATCCCGGTCTGTCCGCCACCCTTGGAAGTCCCCGGCCACGGAGACAGCGGCCGCCTCCGGCGCCCAGATCTGGAAGCGCCAGCCAGAACGGCTGTCGGTCTGCACCGGCTCCGGCGGGCGGAACAGGCGTGGGGGAAGGGGGCAAAAGGGCTTCATGGCGGACTCCTTCTGTGACAGGATTTAGGGAAAGGAAATTCTCCCCGATATTAAAAATTATATAGCGGAAGGGCAACAGCGTCAAGGGGAAATCAGTCATGGGAAGGTGGGTCGAGACTGGGCAAAGTGACGAAAAAAGTGCGGATTTTCCCCGATTTTCCCGGCGCAGACCGGCAAAACCGGGCATAGTTCCTTGGAAGGCGCATACCATGTAGAAACCGAGATAGGGAGGTTCATTGGTTATGAAAATGGTTGTGTTTCGCCGCCGGTGGCTCATGGTGGCAGGCTGCGCCGCTGCGGCCATCGCCATGTTCGGCGTGGTCAGCAATCCCGCCGCCGTGGGCGCCGCCGCCACCGAGCGAGAGCTGCCCATCTACTACGTCCAGGACAACGGGGAGAAGCGTGCCGCATTGACCTTCGACGCCGCCTGGGGCAACGAGGACACGGAGGAGCTCATCGAGATCTTGGGGCGCTACGACGTGAAGGCCACCTTCTTTTTGGTGGGGCAGTGGGTGGACAAATATCCGGAGTCGGTGAAGGCGTTATCTGACGCCGGTCACGAGATCGAGAACCACTCCAGCACCCACCCACACCTGCCCCAGTGCAGCAGCGAGCAGATCCGGCAGGAGCTGGAGGACTGCAACAGCAAGATCGAGGCCATCACCGGCACCGCCCCCAAATTCCACCGCTGCCCCTATGGAGATTATGACAACAACTCCATCCGCACCATCCGCTCCATCGGCATGGAGCCCATCCAGTGGAACGTGGACAGCTTGGACTGGAAGGAGATCACCGCGCCGGAAATCACTCAGCGGGTGATGAAGAACGTCGTCCCCGGCAGCATCATCCTCTTCCACAACGCCGCCATCCACACCCCGGAGGCGCTGCCCGGCATCATCGAAGCCCTGCAAAAGGACGGCTACACCCTCTGCACCGTGTCCGAGCTGGTGTATCAGGGGGAGTACACCATCGACAACAACGGGATGCAGTGCCCCAAGGGGGCGGAAAAAGATACCAAATAAAAACGGACGCAGCGTTCCATGCTATCACAAATAGGATGGAACGCTGCGCGCGTTCTGATGAGCGGAAAATACTTGCAGTCATAGTTTTCTCCCGTTTGGACAAAGTAAGAGCACAAAACGCGGAATGATGCCTGATTATGCCGGGTTTTGTGAGTTCAAAGGGAGGTTTTTCCTATGTTTGATAAAATCGCTCTGATCCTGACCGTCATCGGCGGGATCAACTGGGGTCTGATCGGGTTCTTCCAGTTCGACCTGGTGGCCTTTATCTGCGGCGGCTCCACCAGCGTGGTCAGCCGTATCATCTACGCGCTGGTGGGTCTGGCCGCTCTGTGGTGCATCTCCCTGCTCTTCCGGGACGAGGACCCGGTGCGGGCGGAGACGGCACACTGACGAAAAAAGATTGCATGGGCGACCATGCAATCTTTTTTTCGCATTTATAAGGTGAAATCTTCCTGACTGAGCTTGGAAAAATCCAACTGCGCCATCTCCGGCGGCTTTCGCCGCAGGGGGTCGTAGCGGAACGACCGGCAGTGGTCGCCGGGGGAGACGACGCCCTTTTTGGGGCAGAGCACCCGGTCTTCGTCCAGTTCACTCCCATGCTGGCAGTAGGCGCAGCGGGGGTCCATATCCTTTCGGAACAACATAATGATCCCTCAATTTCTATCCATGATACCGCTTATTATACTCGTTTTTTCTGTCGTTTTCCAGTGTTTTTTCCCGAAAGCCACCCATCCAGCACCCACACCCCCAGCACCAGCCCACAGGCCACCGTCAGCGGCACGCCGAAATCGCCCACTACCGGCTGTTCCAAAGGCAGTTGGGTGGGACTCAGCGTCCGCTGCGCCAGGGGCAGAAATTGCAGCGCCAGACAGGCCAGGGCGGCGGAGAGACAGCCTTGGAGGAGTTTTCCGAGAAAGTAGGGGCGCAGGTTCAGGTCGTGCTGGGTGAGAAAGGTCAGGGTCTGGCAGTGGACGGAGCACCCGCCCCAGCTGAGGAGGAAGGCGGCGGGGATGAGTCCATCCGACGTGCCGGGCAGCAGCGCCACCCCGTTGGACAGCTCCAGGACGCCGGACAGGAGGGGCAGCTGCCAGCCGTCCGGACAGTGGCACAGTGCCAGCAGCCAGCGGCACAGGCCGAACAGCCCGCAGCAGTCCAGCAGGCGCAGGACGACGTTGAAGAAGATGACAAAGGCGCACACGTTCACCGTAGCGCTGGCTGCCTGCTGGACGGACTCGGTGAGGCAGCGGCTGAAGGGGCGCGGGGCGTCGGTGGGGGCTTGGGTCAGGTCGCTTTCCCCACGGGCGGGACGGAAGAGGAAGCCCACCAGGAGGGCGGAAGTGATCTGGATGGCCAGGAGCAGGAAGCCGACGGCGGTGCTGTGGAAGATGGCGCTGCCGGCAGCGCCCAGGATGAAGGCGGGGCCGGCGTTGTTGCAGAACATGAGCAGGTGTTCCGCCTGGGTGCGGTCGCACAGCTTTTCTTCGTACAACGTGCAGACCGTCTTCGCCCCCACCGGATACCCGCCCAGGAACCCTAAAACCAACGCCGAAGCGCTGGCACCGGTCTGGTGGAACAGCCTCCCCATGACCCCGGACAGCAGCCGCCCGAACCGGGCGGCGCCGCCGGTGGAGACCAGGAGGGAGGAGAGGATGAAGAAGGGGAACAGGGCGGGCACCACCAGGTTCCCGCACAGCAGCAGCCCGTTCTTGGCCGCCTGGGCGGCGGCGTCTGGTTGGAGCAATAGCCCGGCGCAGAGGGCTAAGGGCAGCGCCCAGGTCAGTGGGCGGGAGAATCGACGTAGTAACATGGCAGTTCACCTCACGTTAAGCATATGTGAGGAGCGAACGGATATGAAAACAGCGTACACGGAACGTGTACGCTGTCTGCATGAAAAGCCTCGCAGAGTTCCGGCAGGATGCCGGAATAAATTGCAATTTATTTTTTCCGGCGGCGTGTACGTCGGAAAAAATACTGCTCAGACGGGTAAGTGTGCGAGCGCAGCGAGTGCATGCACCCGGCTGCAACCTCGACAAAATGCTTGCATTTTGTCGAAAGCTCAGATTCCGAATTCGTCTTCCCACCACACGACCTGGTCGGTGATGAGAGACTTGGGCACATCAATGACCCGCTGGTTCCGGCTGCCCCGGAAGCGGAGGGTGCTGTACTTTTCCTTCAGGATGAACTGGCCGTCCACCAGCACGTTCAGGTAGGACCGGAATTCCTGGGTCACAGCCCAGTCGCCGACGCGACCGGTGAGCAGGTCCTGTTCAAAGTCGTAGCCGGTGTAGCACCAGATGGTCTTGTCCGGATACAGCTTGGCAAACCGCCGCAGCAGGGGCAGCAGCGCCGCCTGATGCTCCGGTTCCAGCGGCTCGCCCCCCAGCAGGGACAGGCCGCGGATGTGGTCGGGGGCTAGGGCCTCCAAAATCTCCAGCTCGGTCTCCTGGGTGTACGGCGTGCCGTACTGGAAATCCCAGGTCTCCGGGTTGAAACAGCCCTCACAGTGGTGGGTACAGCCGGAGACGAAGAGGGAGACACGGACGCCGGGGCCGTTGGCGATGTCGTGTTTTTTGATGGTGGCGTAATTCATAACACAGCCTCCTTCCCGTCTCACAGGTGCATGACTCTGGAACGGATTTCCTTGGTCTTGCCCACGTTCCAATAGTTTTCCCCCAGGTACCCGCAGGTGCGGCGGACGACGTTCATCTTCCGCTGATCCCGGTTGCCGCACACGGGGCACTCCCACTCCAGGTTGTCGTTGATGCGGATCTCACCCTCGTAGCCGCACACCTGACAGTAGTCGCTCTTGGTGTTGAACTCGGCGTACTGGATGTTGTTGTAGATGAAGTGGATGACGTCCTCCAGAGCGGTCAGGTTGTTGCTCATGTTGGGCACTTCCACGTAGCTGATGCAGCCGCCCTTGGAGATGGACTGGAACTGGCTCTCGAACTGGAACTTCGAGAAAGCGTCGATGTCCTCCCGCACGTCCACGTGGTAGGAGTTGGTGTAATAGCCCTTGTCGGTGACGTTCTCAACGGTGCCGTACCGCTCCCGGTCGATTTCAGCGAAGCGATAACAGAGGGACTCGGCCGGGGTGCCGTAGAGGGCGAAACCAATGTTGGTCTCCGCCTTCCAGCGCTGGACGGTCTCGTTCAGGTGGTTCATGACCGCCAGGGCGAAGGCCTGACCCTCTTCCGACGTGTGGCTCTTGCCGGTCATCAGGTAGGTCAGCTCGTACAGGCCGATGTAGCCCAGGGAGATGGAGGAATAGCCGCCGTAGAGCAGCTTGTCGATGGTCTCCCCCTTGTCCAGCCGGGCCAGTGCGCCGTACTGCCAGTGGATGGGGCTGACGTCGGAACGGACACCCTTCAGAGCGTTGTGGCGGCACATGAGGGCTTCGTAGCAAATTTCCAGGCGACGGTCGAACTCCGGCCAGAACTTGTCCATGTCTCCTCGGACTTCCAGGCCGATCTGGGGCAGGTTGATGGAGACCACACCCTGGTTGAAGCGGCCTTCAAACTTGTAGTTGCCGTTCTCGTCCTTCCAGGGCGCCAGGAAGCTCCGGCAGCCCATGGGAGAGAACACGTTGCCCTCGTAATTTTCCCGCATCTTCTTGGCGGAGATGTAGTCCGGGTACATCCGCTTGGCGGAGCACTTGGCTGCCAGCTTGGTCAGGTAGTCGAACCGGCCGCCGGTCAGGTTGTTGTTCTCGTCGATGACGTAGACCAGCTTGGGGAAGGCGGGGGTGACGTAGACGCCGCTCTCGTTCTTGATGCCCACCAGACGCTGGCGCAGGACTTCCTCCACGATCATGGCGTTCTCTTCCACATAGGGGTCGTCGTCCCGGACGTAGAGGAAGAGGGTGACGAAGGGGGACTGACCGTTGGTGGTCATGAGGGTGTTGATCTGGTACTGGATGGTCTGGACGCCGTTGGACAGCTCGGTGCGCAGACGCTCGTCCACCAGCTTGTGCAGCAGTTCCGCGTCCATCTGCCCGCCGGCGGCCTCCAGAATCTTGCGCTGGAATTTCTCCTTGCTCCGCCGCAGGTACTTGCCCAGGTGGCTGATGTCCACGCTCTGGCCGCCGTACTGGTTGGAGGCCACGCAGGCGATGATCTGGGTGGTGACGGTGCAGGCCACCTGGAAGCTCTTGGGGCTTTCGATGAGCTTGCCGTTCATCATGGTGCCGTTGTCCAGCATATCGCTGATGTTGATGAGGCAGCAGTTGAAGATGGGTTGAACGAAATAGTCCGCGTCGTGGAAGTGGAGCAGACCCTCGTCATGGGCCTTGGAGATCTTCTCCGGCAGCAGGATGCGGCGGGTCAGGTCCCGGCTGACGATGCCGGCGATGTAGTCCCGCTGGGTGGAGGCCACGGTGGTGTCCTTGTTGGAGTTCTCCTCCGCCATCTCCTTGTTGGTGTTGTGGAGCAGGCTGAGGATGGACTCGTCGGTGGTGTTCTGCTTCCGAGCCAGGGAGCGGAGGTAGCGGTAGAGGATGTAGGCTTTCGAGAGCTCGTACTTGCCGCTCTCCATCAGCTTCCGTTCCACCATATCCTGGATGTCCTCCACCAACAGCCGGGGCCGGTGCAGCGCGCCCACTGCGTCGGCGATGGCATCGATGCGCTCCTGGTCGATGCGATATTCTGGGTCCACAGCGGCGTTGGCCTTCTGGATGGCGACAACGATCTTCATCCGGTCAAAATCCACCGTGTGTCCGTCTCGCTTGATTACTTTCACAGGGAAAAACCTCCATATCATTCCAATGCGTCCGGCCTGACGGGGATGGTGGGACGGACGCATAGGGTTTTGCTTGTGTGCATAAGTATAGCAGAAGCGAGAACAAAACGCAAGATGTTGTGTTCAAAAAGTTTATAAGTCCAATATCTAGGACTAAAGGGCGCAAACAGAGGGGAAAAGTGCCCAACAAGGGAGCAACTGGGGGAAGCAGGGGACGAATTGCCCTGGAACCTTCCCAATGGAAACAGGGGGAATGGAGATGTCGGAGCAAAAACAGAAGCTGGGTTTTTTAGCCAGAACAGCGCAGACCTTCGATCTGCCGGCGGATATTGTGGCGGGGCTGCCCCGCATCGAGCTGATTGGGAACGGTCAGTTACAGATGGAGAACCACCGGGGTATCTTGTCCTACCGGGAGGACGAAGTGGTGGTCAGCGGCGGGAAATTGCTGGTGCGCATCCAGGGCAGCGGACTGGAATTGCAGTCCATGAGTGCCAACGCCCTGCTGGTGGCCGGGGTCATCCGGTCGGTGCAGCTGGAGTGAGGGGGGAGAGCCATGCAGAAGATCGTGAATTTTCTCCGGGGCACCGTGCGCCTGGAGCTGACGGGGGCGTTCCCGGAGCGGTTTCTGAACATCTGCGCCGCCGAGAACCTGCCCTTCTGGCAGGTGGAGCAGCCGGACGAACACACCCTCCGCATCACCCTGGCGGGGCAGGATCGCCGCCGTGCCGTCGAAGCCGCCAAGCGCAGCCTGTGCCAGGTGACGGAGGTAGGACGGGAGGGGTTCCCGGCCTTTGTGGGACGCTTCCGCAAGCGCTACGCCCTGCTCATAGGGCTGTCCTGTTCCATCGCCGCCGCCCTCATCCTGTCCCAGTTCATTCTGGTCATTGACGTCACCGGAAACCGGTCTGTGTCTACCTCGGAAATCTGCGCCACCCTCAGCCGTCTGGGCTTCGGCATCGGCAGCTACGGCCCTTCCGTCAACGAGCGGGAGCTGGTGAACCGGGCGCTGTTGGAGCTGGAGGACGTGGGGTTTTTGTCCATCAACATCAAGGGCGTCCGTGCCGAGGTGGTGGTGCGGGAGTCGCCCAAGAAGCCAAAAATTGAGGATTTGACCATTCCGGCGGACGTGGTGGCGGAACGGGACGGGGTGATATTGGAGATTGGCGCGAAACGGGGCAAGAAGATGGTGCAGAACGGGGACGCAGTGCTGAAAGGGGAGGTGCTCATCTCCGGTCTGGTCACCCACAAGTCCGGCGACTCGGACGCGATTTTGTCCAGCGAGCAGGTGCGGGCGGCAGGTGAGGTGTGGGCGGTGACGGAGCGGACGCTGCGGCGTTCCATCCCCTTAAAGACCACCGGAAAGGGGGATGTGGCGGCGATGCAGCACCGGTACGCCCTGCGGGTGCTGGGGCGGCGCATCAATTTTTATAGAAAGAGTAGCATTTCCCTGGACAACTATGATAAAATAAACGCAGAATACCCGCTGACCCTGCCCGGCGGCCTGAAACTCCCCCTGAGCTGGCTTAAGACCACCTACACCAGCCGTGAAGTGACCCAATCCACCTTTTCCAAGGAGCGTGCCCAGGCGTACCTGAAACAGCGCCTGGAGGCGGACATCCAAACGGTGGTGGGGGAAGGAGAGGTGCTCTCCAAGGAGTGGAAAGCATCGGAACGGGACGGCGTGCTCACCGTGACCCTCCAAGCGTCCTGCAATGAAGAAATTGGCAAGACCGTGGAGCTGGAACGGGAGAGCGAGACTGGGCAGGCACAAGAAGCGAAAAAAGCCCAAGACACAGGAGATGAATCGCGTGATCGAACAGAGCATTAGCTTGGAACGAATGGAAGACACGGCCAGCTTATTCGGCCCCTTTGACGAAAATATCCGCCTGATCGAACGGGAACTGCACGTTCAGATCGTCATCCGGGAGGAAGAACTGCGCATTTCCGGAGAAGCGGAGCAGGTCATGTATGCGGAAAAGACCATCCAATCCCTGCTGGCCCTCGGCGCAAGGGGAGAGGCCATCAACGAGCAGAACATCCGCTACGTCCTCCAGCTGGTGCTTCAAGGGCAGGAGGAGAAGGTCAACGACCTGGCACGGGACGTGGTCTGCGTCACCGCTGCCGGAAAGCCCATCAAGGCCAAGACGGTGGGGCAGACCGCTTACGTCCGTGCCATCCAAAATAACGTGGTCACTCTGGGCGTGGGGCCCGCCGGTACCGGCAAGACCTATTTGGCCGTGGCCATGGCGGTGGCCGCCTTCAAGGCGCGGCAGGTCAACCGCATCATCCTGACCCGTCCGGCGGTGGAGGCTGGCGAGCGGCTGGGGTTCTTGCCCGGCGACTTGCAGAGCAAGGTAGACCCGTACCTCCGTCCCCTCTATGACGCCCTCTTTGAGATGCTGGGGCCGGAGACCTACAACAAATATCTAGAGCGGGGGAACATCGAGGTCGCGCCCCTGGCCTATATGCGTGGCCGCACCCTGGACGACTCCTTCATCATCCTGGACGAGGCACAGAACACCTCTCGGGAACAGATGAAGATGTTCCTCACCCGCCTGGGCTTTGGCTCCAAGGTGGTCATCACCGGCGACATCACCCAGATCGACCTGCCCCGTGACCAGGTGTCCGGCCTGAAGGAAGCCATGCGGGTGCTGAAAGGGGTGGAGGACATCGCCATCTGCCGCCTGACCGGCTCCGACGTGGTGCGGCACGTGCTGGTGCAGCGCATCATCCAGGCATACGAGGCGGACGAGCAGCGGCGGAACACGCCGCCCAAAAAACGACCCAACGGAAAGGGGAATGGGTAATGGTAGAACATGACATTTGGCTGGAATCGGAGCTGGACGCCCCGTTCCCCTACGAGGAATTTCTGCGCCAGTGCATCACCAAGGCGCTGGAGCTGGAGCACGTGACGCTGCCCTGTGAGATCAACGTGCTCATCACCGATAACGAGGGCATCCACCGCATCAACCTGGAACAGCGCCAGGTGGACGCGCCCACCGACGTGCTCTCCTTCCCCATGTTCGACCTGACCGCCGGTCAGCCGCCGGTGGACGAGCACCTGCTGGACCCGGCCACCCACCGGCTGCCCCTGGGGGATATGGTCATCTCCCTGGAGCGGGCCACGGCGCAGGCGGAGGAGTTTGGCCACAGCATCCAGCGGGAGCTGGGGTATCTGGCCGTCCACTCGGTGCTGCACCTGCTGGGCTACGACCACATGGACGAGGGCGAGCAGAAACGGCAGATGCGGGCACGGGAAGAGGTCATCATGAACGAAATGGGCGTGCCCAGAGGATAAAAAAGACCCGTTCACGAGAACGGTATCGAGGTATCATATGGAAGTCAAAAAATCAGGAATCATCACCATCGTCGGCCGCCCCAACGTGGGCAAATCCACCCTGCTCAACGCACTGGTAGGGGAGAAGATCGCCATCGTCTCCAACAAGCCCCAGACCACCCGCAACCGCATCTGCGGCATCGTCACCCGGGGGGACTGTCAGTTCGTGTTCACCGACACGCCGGGGCTCCACAAGGCACGGAACCGGCTGGGTGAGTACATGGACGGGGTGGTAAGAGCCAGCATCACCGATGTGGACGCCGCCGTATTGGTGGTAGAGCCCATCCCCAAGCCCGGTGCGCCGGAATTGCAGCTGATGGAGCGGATGAAGGCGCTCAAAGTGCCGGGGGTGCTGGTCATCAACAAGATTGACACGCTGGAACAAAAGGACAAGCTGTTGGAGGTCATCGACGCCTATCAGCAGGAGTTCGACTTTGACGCCATCCTGCCCATCTCCGCCCAGAAGGGGGACGGGGTGCCTGAGCTGATGGACACACTGACCGGCTACCTGACCGAAGGCCCTCAGTTGTTTCCGGAGGACATGACCACCGACCAGCCGGAGCGGCAGGTGATGGCGGAAATTTTGCGGGAAAAAATGCTCCGCCTGCTTCAGCGGGAGATCCCCCACGGGACGGCGGTGGAGATCACACGATTCTCCGAGCGGGACAATGAAATTGTGGACGTGGAGGCCACCATCTACTGCGAAAAGGCCAGCCACAAGGGCATCATCATCGGCAAGCAGGGTGCTATGCTGAAAAAAATCTCCACCTCAGCCCGAAAGGATATGGAGCGGTTCATGGGCACCAAGGTGTTTTTGACCACTTGGGTGAAGGTGAAGGAGAACTGGCGGGACAACCTGGCGGCCATCCACAACTTTGGCTACTCCGACCAGTAAGAGATTGCCAGACATGAACCGCCCCGCCCTGGGGAATCCTAAGGGTAACGGGAGGCGGTAACATGACAGACCCGGCGTGGAAGCTCTTCCTGCGCACCGGTCTGCCCCAGGCGTACAATTTTGCCAAAGCCCGGGAGCAGCACCGTGACCGGAGAGACAACGACAGACGAGAGAAACGAACCAGCGATGAGCGGCTTTAACCGGCCGCTCATCCACTTGTGTGGAGGGGACAAGATGCAGTTGACCACCCAGGGGCTTGTGCTGCGGGAAGTGAATTACAAGGAGTCGGATAAGATCCTCACCGTCCTGACCCAGGACATGGGCAAGCTGACCGTCTCCGCCCGGGGCAGCCGCAAAAAGGGCGGGGGCATCTCGGCGGCGGCGCAGATGCTGGTGTGGTCGGAGATGACCCTGTACGAGTACCGCCAGCGGTGGAGCCTGAAAGAGGCGGTGACCAACCGGGAGTTCCGGGGGGTGCGGGAGGATTTGGAGTCCTACGCCCTGGCCTGCTACTTTGCGGAGATCATCGACCAGCTTGCCCCAGAGCAGCTGCCCGTACCGGAGCTGCTGGCGCTCATCCTGAACGCCCTCTACGCCCTGGAGAACCTGGACCGCCCGCCGGCGCTCATCAAAGCCGCCTTCGAGCTGCGCGCCATGTGCCTGGCCGGGTACGAGCCCATGGTGGATTGCTGCGCCATCTGCGGCAATCCCAACCCCAGCCAGCCCTGTTTCCACCTGCGGGAAGGGGTGCTGCACTGCAAGACCTGCCCGATAGGTGCTGGGGAGACCCTGCCCCTCTGTCCAGACAGCCTGGCCGCTCTGCGGCACATTGTGGGAGCACCCAGCAAACGGCTGTACGCCTTCCGGTTGGGGACGGACGCCTTGCGGCGGCTGGCGCAGGTGTGCGAGGGGTTTTTGCTGAGCCAGATGGACCGGCGGTTCCACACGTTGGAGTTTTACAAGCAAGTCAGAGGGAAACCTCTGTGACCTTTGAATGAGGAAATGTACTTATGACAGATTTAATGGAAAAATCCCTCCAGACCCTGGAGTTCCCAGCGGTCTTGGAGCTGCTGGCCGCCCAAGCGGTCAGCGATGAGACGCGGGAGCGGGTGCGGAACATCCGTCCCAGCATCGACCGGGGCGAGGTGAACCTGCTGCTCCAGGAGACCACAGCGGCGCGGAAGATGATGGACATCCACGGCGCCCCCGCCCTGAGCAACCTGCACCCGGTGGCAGCGTCTTTGCAGCGTGCCCACCTGGGCGGCGTGCTCAATACGCGAGAACTGCTGCAAATTGCCTCCGTCCTGCGCACCACCCGGAACGTGGCGTCCTACAGCGGCGTGGGGGAGGAGAAGACCTGCATCCACAGCATCTTCAAGAGCCTGACTCCCAACAAATATCTAGAGGAAAAGATCAGCGGTGCCATTTTGTCCGAGGACGAGATTGCCGACAACGCCAGCGCCGAGCTGGCCGACCTGCGTCGGAAAATCCGCGTTACCTCCGGCAAGGCGCGGGAGGTGCTCCAGCGCATCATCTCTTCCTCCTCCGCCAAATACCTTCAGGAGGCCATCATCACCATCCGCTCCAACCGGTTCGTGGTGCCGGTGAAGGCGGAGTTCAAGGGGAGCATCCCCGGCCTGGTCCACGATGTGTCCGCCTCCGGCTCCACCTATTTCATCGAACCCATGGGCGCGGTGAAGGCCAACAACGAGCTGCGGGAGCTGCTGTCCAAGGAGGAGGCGGAAATTCAGCGCATCTTAGCGTCCCTGTCCCGAGAGGCGGCCAGCTTCCGGGAGGACATCCTGCAGAACTACGACCTGCTGCTGGCGCTGGACTTGATCTTCGCCCGGGGCAAGCTGTCCTACCAGATGAACGGCATGGAGCCGAAATTGGTGGAGAACGGCGGGTTCGTGTTCCGCCACGCACGGCATCCGCTGCTGGACAAGAAGAAGGCGGTGCCCATCGACCTGGAATTGGGGCAGAGCTTCGACACCCTGGTCATCACCGGCCCCAACACCGGCGGTAAGACGGTCACCCTGAAAACGGCGGGGCTGCTCACTCTCATGGCCCAGTGCGGCCTGCACCTGCCGGTGGACGACGGCAGCCAGGTTTCTATTTTCGAAAAGGTCCTGGCGGACATCGGGGACGAACAGTCCATCGAGCAGTCCCTGTCCACCTTTTCCTCCCATATCACCAACATCGTCAAGGTGCTGGGGGAGGCCAACGACCGGACGCTGTTGCTCTTCGACGAATTGGGTGCCGGCACCGACCCGGTGGAGGGTGCGGCCTTGGCTACCGCCATCATCGAGGAGTCCCGCAGCCTGGGCGCCAAGGTCATGGCCACCACCCACTACGCGGAGCTGAAGCTGTACGCCATGACCACCGCCGGGGTGGAGAACGCCTCCTGTGAGTTCGACGTGGAGACCCTCCGTCCCACCTATCGCCTCCTCATCGGCATCCCCGGCAAGTCCAACGCCTTCGCCATTGCACGGCGGCTGGGTCTGCCGGAGCACGTCATCGAGCTGGCAGGCGGGCATCTGGATCGGCAGAACGTCCAGTTTGAGGACGTGCTGAGCAAGATGGAGCGCCAGCGCCAGGAGATGGAGGCGGAGAAGCGGGAGGCTGCCCGTCTGCGGTTGCAGATGGAGCAGGATGCCGCTGCCGCCAAGGAGCATCGGAAGCGGTTGGAGACCGAGCGGGCGAAACTGCTGGACGGCGCCCGGGAAGAGGCCAGAGAGATTTTAGCGGAAGCCCGTGCCGTGTCCAACACGGTGTTCCACGAGTTGGATCAGATGAAGAAGAAGCAAAAAGAGGGGCAGGATTGGCAGAATGTCAACCAGCAGCGCAGTGCTCTCCGCCAGCGCATCAACCAGGCGGACGAGAAGTTCCACACCCGCTCTCTGCCCCAGGAGGAAGAGGAGCCCACCCGCCCGGCACAGGTGGGGGACACGGTGGAGCTGAAGCGGATGGGCACCCGTGCCCAGGTCTTGCAGGTCAACAAGGACGGCAGCCTCCAGCTCCAGGCGGGCATCCTCAAAATTTCCGCCAAGCAGACCGAAGTCCGCGTGGTGGACGCCCCCAAGCACAACGCCCAGAAGCAGATGCGCCGGATGGTCCGTCGGGTGCAGAGCCAGATGCGCGCCTCCGGCGCCCGGCCGGAGCTGGACATCCGGGGCATGACCGGCGACGAAGGGGTGGCCATGGTGGACCGCTTCCTGGACGACGCCGTGATGGCTCACTTGACCACCGTCACCATCATCCACGGCAAGGGCACCGGCGCCCTGCGCCAGGCGGTGCAGCAGCACCTAAAGACCTGCAAGTACGTCAAGGGGTTCCGCCTGGGCCGGTACGGCGAAGGGGAGACTGGCGTGACCATTGTAGAACTGAAATGACGGGAAAAAACCTGCCTTTGGTGGTCATGCTCAATAAATGAAATTTTTCGGCCGGTTGTATCATGAAGTTTGTTTAAAATGCTATTGACGAAAATATTCAAGATTTGCTATGATACGGTTAGGCAATTAAACAAGGAAATGCCTTGGGGAGGTATATTGAGATATGACAGTAAAGGAAGCGGTTGTAAAAAGCCAGAACGGACTATACGCTAGGCCCGCGACTTTCTTTGTTCAGAAGGCAAATGAGCACACTTGTTCCATTTGGGTGGAAAAAGGAGAACGGCGTGCCAATGCCAAGAGCCTTCTGGGTGTTCTGTCCATGGGCGTGACCCAGGGCACGAAGATTCAGCTGATCGCAGACGGCCCCGGCGAAGGGGAAGCAGTGGAAGAACTGGCTGCCCTGCTGGCTGGCGACCAGGCTGAGTGACACAGAACGGAAATAGAAAAAGGGAAAGCGCCGCAGATGCGGCGCTTTTTGCTGTTTGAGAACGTTATGACGCGAGAAGAATTGAAACAAAAAGCCCTCTCCCTGCCCCTGTCCCCCGGCGTGTATATCATGATGAACGAGGAAGGGGAGGTCATCTATGTGGGCAAGTCCCGAGCGCTGAAGAATCGGGTGAGTCAATACTTTGTCAACCTGGCCAGCCACACCAGCAAAACCCGAAACATGGTGCGCCAGATCGACCACTTTGACTATATCCTAGCCGACAGCGAGTTTGAAGCCCTGGTGTTGGAGTGCTCCCTCATCAAGCGCCATCAGCCCCGCTACAATATCCTGCTCAAGGACGACAAGGGCTACCCCTATGTCCGTCTGTCTGTCCAGCAGCGCTATCCTCGGTTCTCCCTGGTCAATCGGGTATCGGAGGATGGAGCACGCTACTTCGGCCCTTACGGCAGCCGGAGCAGCACCCGGGAGATCATCCGCACCATCTCGGTAGCGCTCCGCCTGCCCACCTGCCGCAGACAGTTCCCCAGGGACATCGGCAAGGACAGACCCTGCCTGAACCACCACCTGGGCAACTGCGATGGCTGGTGCCGTCCGGAGATGACCCAGGAGGCTTACCAAGCCCGCATCCAGCAGGCCATCCGGCTGTTGGACGGCAAGTTCTCGGAAGTGGAGAAGGAGTTGGAGGCGGAGATGTTCCAGGCGTCAGAGGAGCTGCGCTTCGAGCAGGCTGCCGAGCTGCGGGATCGGCTCCAGGCCATCCGGCTGTTGGGCGTGCGGCAAAAGGTGGTGGCCGGCGTCCAGGCGGAGACTGACGTAGTGGGGGTCTACCAGGTGCAGCAGAAGTTCAGCTTCGCCGTGCTGCATTATTTAGAAGGCACCCTGGCGGAGCGGGACATAGAGCAGATCACCCTGCCGGTGGAGGAATCGGAAGGGGAGGTGCTGTCGGCGCTGCTGAAGCAGTATTACGGCGCCCGTGGACATCTGCCCAAGGTGGTCTGCCTGCCCTGCGACTTTGAGGATCGGGAGGATTTGGAGCGGATGCTCACGGAACAGGCCGGTCGGAAGGTGGAGCTGCTGGTGCCCAAGCGGGGGAACAAGGTGAACCTGGTGCGCCTGGCCAACAAGAACGCCAGGGAGGAGCTGGAACGCTCCATCACCAAGGAGGAGCGCAAGAATCAGCTCCTGAGCTTGTTCGGTTCCATGTTGGGCTTGGAGAACCCGCCCCGCCGCATCGAGGCGTATGACATCTCCAACACCGGCAGTGATGACATCGTGGGCGGCATGACCGTCTTTGTGGACGGCAAGCCCCTCAAGAGCGCCTACCGCAAATTCCACCTAAAGGATATGCAGGGGCCGGACGACTATGCGTCCATGGATCAGGTGCTCACCCGCCGGTTCCATCGCTACCTGGAGGACAACGAGAAGTTCAACGTCCTGCCTGATGTGATCCTGATGGACGGCGGGCTAGGACAGGTGGGCGTGGCTTGTCGGGTGCTGGCGCAAGCCGGATTGGACGTGCCGGTGTTCGGCATGGTCAAGGACGGACGGCACCGCACCCGGGCGCTGGTGGCGCCGGACGGCCGAGAAATTGGGCTGCAAGCCCAGCCTGCCATCTTTGCCCTGGTGGGACGTATCCAAGAGGAGACCCACCGGTACGCCATCTCCTTCCACCACACCAGCCACAGCAAACGCACCGTAGCATCGGCGTTGGAGGAAATTCCCGGCGTGGGCGAGGTGCGGCGAAACCAATTATTGAAGCATTTCAAGAGCGTGAAGGCCATCCGAGCGGCAGACTATGAAGCATTGTGCAAGGCTGTGCCCAAATCGGTGGCGCAAGCCGTGTATACCCATTTCCATGGGACAACGGGAGAAAATGAGGGAGGAAGCAAGGAATGAGAGTGATCACAGGAACCGCCAGAGGCAGACGCTTGGGCGAGCTGACCGGCAAGGACACCCGCCCCACCACCGATCGGGTGAAAGAGGGGCTGTTCAACGTCATCCAGTTTGACATCGAGGGTCGCCGGGTGCTGGATCTGTTCGCCGGCACCGGACAGCTGGGCATCGAGTGCCTCAGCCGTGGCGCCGCCCACTGCACCTTTGTGGATCAGCGGAAGGACGCGGTGAAGCTGGTGCGGGAGAATCTGGAAGCCACTGGACTGACCGAGCGTGCAAAGGTGGTGCAGGGGGACTCTCTGTCCTTTTTGAGCGGGACGCGGGAGAAGTACCATTTGATCTTTCTGGACCCCCCATATGACGCAAATTTGCTGGAAACGACCTTAAATCGCATCGCTGGAATTGACATTCTTGCTGAAAATGGTATAATTATCTGCGAAAGTCGCGTGAACCAGGATTTGCCGGAGCTGCCGAACCCTTACCGAAAAAGCCGAGATTATAAGTACGGTAAAATCAAGGTGACGCTCTACCGAAAGGAAAGTGATTCACAATGAGTATCGCAATCTATCCGGGCAGTTTCGACCCGGTGACATTGGGACATCTGGACATCATCAAGCGGGCCGCCAAGCAGTTCGACAAGGTGATCGTCTGCGTTATGGTAAATTCTGATAAAAAAGGGCTGTTCACCCCAGATGAACGGGTGGACCTGCTGCGCCGTGTGGTGAAGGGTCTGGACAACGTGGAGATCGACTCCTCCCATATCCTCCTGGCGGACTACGCCAAGTCCAGAGGCGCGTCCTGCATCGTCAAGGGGCTGCGTGCCATGTCCGACTTCGAGGCGGAGTTCCAGATGGCCACCCTGAACCGGAAGCTCAACCCGGATCTGGACACGGTGTTCTTGACCGCCTGCCAGGATTATACCTACCTCAGCTCCAGCATCGTCAAGGAGATGGCGCGGTACAACGTGAAATTAGAAGGGTTCGTCTCCCCTTTGATCGAAGAAGACGTGAATCGGAAAATGGCGCAGCAGTTAGGCGCAAAGCAGTAAAAACGCGGGAAAGGGTGACGTATCGCAATGGCAAACAGTGTAATGGAATTGCTGGATATGCTGTATGAGATGATCGACGACGCAAAGGGCGGTTTAGGCGGTTTTTGCAAGATCGAACGAGATAAAGCGCTGGATATCCTGGACGAAGTGCGGGGGAGATTCCCGGCTGAGATCAGCGAGGCGCGGAAGATGATGGATACCCGCAACGAGTATCTGGAAAAGGCCAAGGCAGACGCCGACCGGGCCCGGAAGCAGGCAGAGGCGGACATCGAGCAGCTGCGCAAGCGGGCGGAAGAGCAGGCACGGAAGATGATCAACGACAACGAGATCATGTCCGGCGCTAAGGCACAGGCCAACGAGCTCATGCGCCAGGCAGACGCCAAGGCCAAGGAGATGATCGCCATGGCCGAGAAGCGCTCCAACGAGCTGCGGGGCGTGGCCAACGACTACTGCGAGGATGCCCTCCGCCGGACGGAAGAGGCGGTCAACGCAGCCCTCAATGAGGTCAAGCAGTCCCGGAGCAAGTTCCGGTCTCTGGCTGGGTTGGGAAATAATCGACCCACCAAGGCAGCTTATGACGTGGCTGCTGAGGAAGAATAAAAGTCAGCCCAATGCAAGCATTTTCCCCCCAAAAATCTGGCTCCCCCCATTTATGGGGGGAGCTGTCAGCATAGCTGACTGAGGGGGGGCGACACGCACAGACCGACCGAAATGATCCATCGCTGACGCTCCGCATCTGCGCAGCGTCAGCTTTTTTCTGACCCGTTGAGGCTGGTCAAAAAACCGTCCAGATTGGCGCTGCGCAGGTCGCCGCCGATGACCTGTTCCTGCCACAGGAGCAGGTCGGCGTAGATGGTGTCGCTGCCGGAGGGGTAGTTTGCGATGCGGTAGGTGTAGCGCAGGACGGTCTTGCCGGCGTAAGGGGTCAGGTCGAACCCGGCCTCCTGCTGGAGGGCGAGGAAGGTGTCATAGTTGGGGCCGAAGGGGTCAGGCAGGGTGAAATCCTCCTGGCACACCAGCTCGGACGCCTCCCAGCCGAAGCGGGAAAGAGTCTGTCGGCAGAGGGTGTCCAGCTTCCCGGCCATGGCCACGTTGGCCGCCGTGTTCTGATGCAGACGCCCCGCCCAGAAGCAGAGCAGCAGGGAGACGACCAGCGCCGCCACAGCGGTGCTCTGACGCCAGAGGGGAGAGACGGTCGTTCTCTTCATCAAATCACCTCCATCTGACCCCATTCCTATGTGCCGGTCGGTTGGGATATGAAAGGAGAAGCGTATGACGGAAGTAGTAGCGGCGCTCATTTGGCACGGCGACCGCTTTTTGATTTGCCAGCGTCCCGCCCATAAGCAGCGGGGACTGCTGTGGGAGTTTGTGGGCGGCAAGGTGGAGCCGGGGGAGACCCGGCAGGAGGCGCTCATTCGGGAGTGTCAGGAGGAACTGGACATCACGCTGGACGTGGGCGACGTCTTCTACGAGGTGGACCACGTCTACCCGGACATCACCATCCACCTGACCCTGTTTTACGCCACCATCGCCCAGGGCACTCCCAAAATGCTGGAACACAACGACATCCGTTGGATCACCGTGGGGGAGATGGACGACTATGCGTTCTGCCCGGCGGATACGGAGATCTTGGCGCAGATTCGCACCCGATGCGGAACGGGAGGGGCAGACCATGGCTGAATTCCAACCCATCGCCACCATGCGCAGCGCCTTTCCCACCAAGTTCGGCATCCCCCGCCAGAGCGGTCTGGTGACCGAGCTGAAGAGCACCATCGTCTTTGAACCCGCCTACCGGAACCCGGAGATGCTCCGGGGCATCGAGGGCTTCTCCCACCTGTGGCTCATCTGGTCGTTTTCCAAGTCGGGCGACCGCTGGTCGCCCACCGTGCGTCCCCCGCGGCTAGGGGGTAATCAGCGGATGGGGGTCTTCGCCACCCGTTCGCCCTTCCGACCCAACAACCTGGGCCTGTCCTCGGTGCGCCTGGAGCGGGTGGAGCTGCACACGCCAGAGGGGCCGGTGCTCCACGTGTCCGGGGCAGACCTGATGGACGGCACCCCCATCTACGACATCAAGCCCTACATCCCCTACGCCGACTGCCATCCGGACGCCCAAGCTGGGTTCACAGCCCAGCTGGATGAGCGGATGGTGACAGTGGAGTGCCCGCCGGAGCTGCTGAACAAAATCCCAGCGGAGACTCAGCCCGCCCTCTTGGCCGTTCTCTCCCACGACCCCAGACCCTCCTACCAGCACGACCCGGAACGGGTGTACGGCATGGCCTTCG
>CAKTHW010000014.1 GCA_934565425.1 uncultured Oscillospiraceae bacterium | reverse complement strand
GTACCCCTGATGGCATTGGGCGCCAAGGGTGTCATTTCCGTGGTCTCCAACGTCTATCCCCAGCTGATGGCAGAGATGACTCAGCTGTGCCTGGACGGCAAGTTCGATGAGGCCGCCAAGCTCCAAGTGAGCACCATCGGCCTGGTGGACGCCCTGTTCATTGAGGTCAACCCCATCCCCGTGAAGGTCGCCATGAACATGATGGGTCTGGACGTGGGCAAGCTGCGGATGCCGCTGTGCGACATGAGCGCCGCTCATAAGGAAGTGCTGGCCAAGGCGCTGATGAACGCCGGTCTGGAAGTGAAGAACCCCACCGCGGGCGCTTGAGTCGAGGGGGATCGCCATGCTAAAGATAATCAATTCCGGCTGCACCGGCAAGATGGGTCAGGTCGTCCAGGCCATGTGCGCCGCCGACCCTGACGTGACCATCGTGGCAGGCTTCGCCACCCACCAGGCCAACCTGGATTACCCCGTCTACACCAACCCCGCCAACTTCACCGGCGAGGCGGACGTGGTCATCGACTTCTCCAACCCCAAGGCCCTGGATCACCTGCTCCCCTTCTGCGTGGAGCGCCGCATCCCCATCGTCATCGCCACCACCGGCTTCAGCCCGGAGCAGCTGGCGCAGATCGACGAGGCCGCCAAGACCATCCCGGTCTTCCGCAGCGCCAATATGTCCCTGGGTATCAACGTCCTGTTGGAGCTGGTCAAGAAGGCCGCTTCCATCCTGGGCTCCAGCTCGGACATCGAAATTGTGGAACGCCACCACAACCGCAAGGTGGACGCCCCCAGCGGCACCGCCCTGATGATCGCCGACGCTGCCGCTTCCGCCCTGGAGTACCAGGCCGAGTACAACTACGGCCGCCACGAGCGGAGGATGGCACGCCCCAAGAACGAGATTGGTATCAGCGCCGTCCGCGGCGGCACCATCGTGGGCGACCACACCATCATCTTCGCCGGTCACGATGAGGTCATCGAGATCAAGCACAGCGCCCAGTCTCGGGAAATTTTCGCCAACGGCGCCGTCAAGGCTGCCAAGTTCCTGGCCGACGTCCAGGAGGCGGGGATGTACGATATGTCCCAGCTGGTAAACGAATGAGAAGGAACGATTACGATGAATAACGGAATTAGCAAAATTACCTACGCCCACGACATCACCCTGGTCACCCTCTCCGCCCTGCCCTGTGACAGCAAGGCCATCGCCAACGTGCTGACCGCCATGTCGGACGCGGACGTCAACGTGGATATGATCTCCCAGACCGCCCCCCAGGGCGGCACCATCCGCCTGAGCTTCACCCTGTCTGACAGCGCTCTGAGCAGTGCTCTGGCCGTGCTGGGCAAGATCCGGGGCGAAAATCCGGAAGTGAAGCCGGAAATTTTGCCGGGCAACTGCAAGGTGGCCCTGTACGACGCCAACATGGTCAACACCCCCGGCGTCGCCGCCAAGGTCTTCACCCTGCTGGCTGAGGCCGGCATCCAGGTCATCCTGGTCACCACCTCCGAGGTAGACATCTCCCTGCTGGTGTCCGAGCACGACCTGCCGGATGCGCTGGCGATCATGCGGGAAGCCTATGGGGTAGAGCCTATCCAGGCGGAATTTTAAGCTCCGCTTTCACCAAAATGCAAGCATTTTGGTGAAAGCAGCCGTGTGCATGCACCCACTACGTCGGAAAGTTCTCCACCTGTAAAACAGGCGGAGCCTCCGCTACTAATGTACCACTGGCACATTAGCTTAACGCTGCGGCACTTACCCGGCTGAGATGAGAAAAAAGTGACGTACATGGCCCAGGCCACCCTCTCTTGCCCTTTGGGCAATTCACCTTGCGCCGCCACTTTTTTCAGATTGCAATTTTTTCCGTCATTAAAATGACGGAACTCTGTGAGACATATTTTTATAAACACGCAAAAAGCCCGTCGGAAATGGTTCCGACGGGCTTGCTTCATCTTTTCTTGCCATTTAAAACCACCGGCACCCCCATGAGCAGGCATTCCGCCCCGACGCCCACCCACAGCCAGCGTCCGCCGGTCAAGGCGATACCGGGAAAGTAACTGGTCACCCCAGCGCCCAGCGCCAAGCTGGCCAACGTCAAAGCACCCAGCGCCGCCATGACCACCAGCAGCGCCACGTTGAACCCGTCCATCCGGAAGGCAGTGTAACTGCTCCGCCCCGGCAGGCCGTAGCCGCGGCTGCGCATGGAGTTGGCGGTGTCCGCCGCCTGCTCCAACGCCAGGGACAGAAAAGCGGCCAGCTGGATGGACGCACAGCTGATTTTCTGCGTCAGGGTGGCGCACTGCTCTACCCCCAGGCCAAGGCTGCTGCGGGTCTGGGACAGGCTGCGCAGCTGGCGGGAAAATTCCGGCACAAGCCGTAAGATCATGCAGAACAGCAGCGCCAGGGTGGGCGTGAACCGGCCAAACAGGTGCATCAGCTTTTCGCCGGTCATGACCTTGTGAAAGCAGGCAAACCAAGTCACCACACTGCCGAACAGCACCGCAGCGCTGCCGCCCCAGGCCAACGATTCCAAGGTGAACGTCCGTCCGCCCAGGTAGGTGAACAATACCGTCTCTCCCGCCGGATTCAGCAGGGCATTGCCCAGGGCGATGAGGAGCATCAATCCCACCAGCGTCCGCCAGCCCAGAGACGCTTTCCCGCCCAAAGCGGTCAGGGACAGCCCCGCCCACAGGCCGGAGACGGCCAAAAAGACCGGATGGAGCTGGAGCATCGTGATGAGGAGCACCAGGACGAAGAAAACCAGATTCACCACCGGATGCAGTTGAGAAAAGCATCGCATCTCCTCACCCTCCTTTCCTCCGCCGTGCTGGCGGGTCTGCGTTCTGACGTTATCATAGCAGAGTCGGAGCGTCCCGTCAATTTTTTGCGAAAAGAGCTGGGAAATCGGCCAACAAACCGGAGATTTTCGAGCTGTTTTCTTGCATCCGCTGGCATTTTCGTGTATCCTAAAGGGGAAAATAACCCGATCAATGGGATGGGATACGATATGAAAGAACAAAACAGACAACTGGTCGTGGGCATCCTCGCCCATGTGGACGCCGGCAAGACCACCCTCTCCGAAGGGCTGCTCTACCTGTGCGGCGGCATCAAAGAGATGGGTCGGGTGGATCACGGCACCGCCTTTTTGGACACCTTTGCCCTGGAACGGGAGCGGGGCATCACCATCTTCTCCAAGCAGGCCGTCCTCCCTCTGCCCACCAAGGTCATCACCCTGCTGGACACCCCCGGTCATGTGGATTTCTCCGCCGAGATGGAACGCACCCTGCAAGTGCTGGACTACGCTATCCTGGTCATCAGTGCTACCGACGGCGTCCAAGGGCACACGGCCACCCTGTGGGAGCTGCTGCGGCAATACCACATCCCCACCTTCCTCTTTGTGAACAAAACCGACCTGAACGGCCTGGGGCGGGAGGCGGTGCTGGACGAGCTGAAATCTCTGCTGGGAGACGGCTGCGTAGACTTCTCTCCTGACCAGGCGGGGGACGCCTTCCAGGAGCAGGTGGCCATGTGCGACGAGGCGCTTTTGAACCAATTTTTGGACAGCGGCCACATGACCGACGACGCCCTCACCGCCGCCATCGCCAAGGAGGCGGTGTTCCCCTGCTACTTCGGCTCCGCCCTGAAGCTGGAAGGGGTGTCGGAGTTTTTGGACGGGCTGGAACGGTACACCCAGGTGCCGGACTACCCCAAATCCTTCCGCGCCAAGGTGTTCAAGATCTCCCACGACGAACAGGGCTCCCGCCTGACCTGGCTCAAACTCACCGGCGGCACCCTGGCGGTCAAAACCACCCTCTCCGGCCACTCGGACACCGAGGACGCCTGGTCGGAGAAGGTCGACCAGATACGCATCTACTCCGGCGCCAAATTCACCGCCGCCCAGCAGGTCACCGCCGGAACGGTCTGCGCCGTCACCGGTCTCACCCACACCCTGCCCGGGGACGGCCTGGGCGACGAGCCAGATGCGGAAAAGCCCCTCTTAGAGCCAGTTCTCACCTATCAGCTGCTGCTGCCTGAGGGCACCGACGTATACGGGGTGTTCTTGCAGCTGAAAACGCTGATGGAGGAGGATCCCCAGCTCCACATCATCTGGAACCAGACCTTGCAGGAAATCCACATCCAGCTTATGGGCGAGATTCAGTTGGAGATCATGAAACGGGTCATCGCCGACCGGTTCGGGTTGGAGGTCAGCTTCAGCTCGGGCAACATCTTATATAAGGAGACCATCGCTGCGCCGGTGGAGGGCGTAGGGCACTTTGAGCCCCTGCGCCACTACGCCGAGGTACACCTGCTGCTGGAACCGCTGCCCCAGGGCAGCGGGCTGGTCTTTGGCAGCCTGTGCAGTCAGGACGTGCTGGATTTGAACTGGCAGCGGCTCATCCTCACCCACCTGATGGAGAAGGAGCATATCGGCGTGCTCACCGGCTCCCCCATCACTGATATGCGCATCCGCATCCTCACCGGCCGCGCCCACATCAAGCACACCGAGGGCGGCGACTTCCGCCAGGCCACCTATCGTGCCGTCCGCCACGGCCTGCGCCGAGCCCAGAGCATCCTGCTGGAACCCTGGTACGCCTTCCGGCTGGAGCTGCCGGCAGAGTATGTGGGACGTGCCATTGCGGACATCCAGCGGATGTCCGGCACCTTCGAAGGGCCGGAACAGGTGGGCGATCGAGCCATTCTGACCGGCACTGCGCCGGTAGCCACCATGCGGAGCTATCCAGTGGAGGTGGCCGCCTACACCAAGGGACACGGGCGGCTGTTCCTGCGGGTGCAGGACTATCAGCCCTGCCACAACGCCGATGAGGTCATCGCCGCCATGGGCTACGATCCGGACGGGGACTTGGACAACACGGCGGACTCGGTGTTCTGCACCCACGGGGGCACGGACATCGTGGACTGGGACAAGGTGGAACAGCATATGCACTTGGAATACGCCTGGCATCCGGAGGTGGTCGAGACAGAAGAAGACCACCCCCAACGCCGGAAGCGTTCCGACGTGGATGGGGCGGTCCTGGATAAAGAATTACTGGAGATTTTTGAGCGCACCTACGGTGCCGTGAAGCCCAAGGATTTCCAGCCCGCCAAGGCGCCCCGTCGGCCGAAAGAGATGAAATCGGTCACCTTGAAGGAGTTCTCCAAGGCGGAGGAATACCTGCTGGTGGACGGCTACAACATCATCTTCGCCTGGGACGACCTGAAGGAGCTGTCCAAATCCAGCCTGGACGCCGCCCGGGAGCGGCTCATCCACATGCTGAGCAACTACCAGGGGTATCACAAGTGTCATGTCATCGTGGTCTTCGACGCCTACAAGGTCAAGGGCGGCACCCGCCACGTGGAGCGGCACCACAACGTGGACGTGGTGTACACCCAGGAGGCGGAGACGGCAGACACCTACATTGAAAAGGCGTCCTACCAGCTGGGCAAGAAGTACCGGGTGCGGGTGGCCACCTCCGACCACACGGTGCAGATGATCATCCTGGGCAACCACGCTACCCGCATCTCCGCCAGCGCCTTCCGGACGGAGATGGACGCGGTGAACGAGGAGATCGAACGGATGCTGGAGCACTACCGCACCCCCGACCAACCCCTCCCCTTCCGGAAATGACCAATTACACCTACGTGGTCCGCTGCGCCGACGGCACCTTTTACACCGGCTGGACCACCTGCCTGGAACGGCGGCTGGCCGCCCACAACCGGGGCACCGGTGCCAAATACACCCGTACCCGGCGGCCGGTGACGCTGTATTATTATGAGACCTGGGCGACCAAGTCGGAGGCCATGCGTCGGGAGTGGGAGATCAAGCAGCTGAGCCACCAGGAGAAGGCGGCGCTGGGCGTGGGCTTCACGGCCGGCCGGAATGAGTGACCGGCGGGCGCAGAAGGGCGAAGTGGTTCCGACGGAACTGGAGGCGTCCCTCGTCCCGGAGCTGGCACAGCTCCTGAGACATGGCGCTGCGGTTGACGGACAGGTAGTCCGCCAGCTGCTGGCGGTTGAAGGGGATGTCAAATTCCGAACGTCCTTGACGCAAGGACTCTTCCGACAGATAGGACAGCAGTTTCTCCCGCGTGGTGCGCTGGGTCAGGTGGGTCAGTTTGGCGTTGAGCTGTAGATTTTTCTGGGTGATGACTTGCAATAAGTTGCGCAGCATCTGCCCCGACAGCCTGTCCGGCTCCGCCGTGGGGGCGAGGAATTCCCCCATGTGGAAGAAAAGGACGGTGGCGCCCTCGTCGGTCATGACGCTGACCCCCAGCACCTGATGGGCGGCGATGGCGTAGGTCTCGGCGAAGAGCTCGCCGGGCTGGATCTTGGCCAGAATGTTCCGGTTGCCCCAAAAATCCTCCTTCATCACCGTCACGCTCCCCTCCACCACCAGCCCGAATCGGTCGATGGGTTCCCCGGCGTGGAGCAGGTATTCCTTCTTCTGATACGTCCGGCACACCGGCGGCTGCCGCTGGAGCAGCTGCTCCAATTCGTCGGGCGTCAGCCCGCGAAAGAGAGCGGAGCGCTGCAAGATGGGGATAAATCGGTTCATAAGCCCCTCCTTTCGTTGGATTTCCAACTCATTTTTCTCTATTGTACCCACTTTTCCCGAAAAACGCAACCCTTTTCCCTGCGAGGTGACACGATGAAACTGACCGTCCTCACGGACAACCACACCCACATCGACCAGTACTACCTGGGCGAACCCGCCCTCTGCTTCCTCATCGAGACGGACGGGCGTCAAATTTTGCTGGACACCGGCTACTCCGACGTGTGCCTGCGCAACAGCCGGGCCATGGGCATCGACCTGCACCAAGTGGACACCATCGTCCTCTCCCACGGCCACAACGACCACACCCGCGGCCTGCGCTTCCTCCAAGAGGTGGGTCTCTTGGAGGGCAAGACGGTGCTGACCCACCCCCTCTGTTTCCAACCCAAACGGGTGGACGGTCAGGACATCGGCTGTCCGTTTTCCGCAAGGGAACTGGCACAGTCCTGCAATCTTCACCTATCCACCGAACCGGTGGAACTGACCCCGCACCTGACCTATCTGGGCGAGATCCCCACCACGCAAGTCTTTGAACCACGGACACCCATCGGCGAAACCTGGGACGGCACCGCCTGGAAGCCAGACCTACTATTGGACGACTCCGCCTTAGTCTACCACACGGCGGACGGCCTCTACATCCTCACCGGCTGCTCCCACAGCGGCATCTGCAACATCATCGCCTACGCCAAGACCCTCTTCCCCGGTCTTCCGGTGTTGGGCGTCATCGGCGGGTTCCACCTGTTCCAGTGCGACCAGCGCCTGCGGGACACCATCGCCTACTTCCAGGCCCAGAACCTCCAGCACCTCTACCCCTGCCACTGCGTCTCCTTCCGCGCCAAGGCGGAAATGCATCGGGTCATCCCCATCCACGAGGTGGGCGTGGGGTTACAGCTGAATTGGTAACAAAAAAGTCAGGTTTTTCAACCTGACTTTTTCTCATGCGTTACGCTAAAAATTCGTTGGCTCTGCGCACCACCGCCTGCAGATCCGGCGTCAGCTTTGCCCACGCCCGTTCCTCCAAATCCGTCGGGATGGGGTAGCAGGCTTCCGCCAGACTGCCAGCCATGGCGGCCAAGGTGTCCGCGTCGCCGCCGATGGAGAGGGCGTTTTTCAGGGTGTCCTCAAAGTCCTCCGCCTCCAAAAAGGCGTTGATGGCCTGGGGCACCGACTTCTGACAGCTCACCTCAAAGTGGTAGCTGGGCCGAATTTCATCCAGGGTGAAGTTGAGGTCGTACAATTGGGACAGGTACTCCCGCACGTCCGCCTTGGACTTGCCGCTCCGGAGCAGGTAGATGCCCGCCGCGATGGCCTGAGCGCCCTTGATGCCCTCCGGGTGGTTGTGGGTCACTTCCGCGGAGAGCTTGCCCAACAGCAGCGCCTCCTCCAGAGACTGTGCCGCCCAACCAGCGAAGGACGCCCGCATGGCGGAGCCGTTGCCCCAGCTGTTGTAGGGCTCGTACACCTGCCGCTCATAGGCGTCGGCATACCAACGGATGAAGGTGTTGCCGTAACCGGCGTCCGGGTAACGGTGGGCGAATTCGCAGATGCTCTTGACGATCTCCAGACGAAATGCAGCCTGAACGTCCTCGTCCTGCAATCTGGCACGGTCTACTTTCTCAAATCCGTTCATCATCCCCTCGGCCACAGCCAAGGTGAGCACGGAGTCGTCGGTAAAGAAATCCCGCTGGGTGACCAGCGTGGCGGGACGCTTCTTAAATTCCCGGAACTCGTACCAGGAGCCGGAGATATCGCCGATGACGGCGCCTAACAGTCGCATCCAACCTCCTCCTTTCGCTCAAATAACTTGATATAATTTTCTGCCGCTCTCGTAGAGGTTGCCCCCGTGGCAGTCCATGGCCACCGTCAAGGGCAGGTCCTCCACCAGGAAGCGCTTGATGGACTCACAGCCCAGCTCGTCGAAGGCGATGACGTCCGCCACATGGATACACCGAGCGATGAGCGCACCGGCACCGCCTACGGCGGCGAAGAAACAGCTGTGGTTGCGGATGAGCGCCTGGGCCACGTCCTCGCTCATCTGTCCCTTGCCGATGATGGCCGCCAGACCCAAGTCCAGCAATCGGGGCGCGAAGGCGTTCATCCGGCTGGCGGTGGTGGGGCCGCAGGCGCCCATGGGCAGCCCCTGCTGGGCAGGGGTGGGGCCGGCATAGTAGATGACGGCGTCCTTCAAGGGGAAGGGCAGTTCCTTGCCCTCGTCCAACAGGGCGAACAAACGTTTGTGGGCGGCGTCTCGTGCGGTATAAATGGTGCCGGTCAGCAGCACCCGGTCGCCAGCCTGGAGCTGGTCGATGGCGGCGCGGAGCTGACTGGTGTGCAGGTGATAGGTCTTACTCATCCTTGGGTTCCTCCGGAGTCTCGGTGGGTGCTTCGGGGGTCAGGTCGTCTTGTGCCTGGGAATAAGTGGCTTTCAGGGACATCAGAGCGTCCTTGATGCGTTCGATCTCGGCTACAGAGTTGACCACGATGGAGCGCACCACGGCGCCGGTCTCGGCCAGGGCACTCTGGGTCTTGCTGCGCAAGTCCTGGACGCGCTCCTGTTCCGCTTGTACCTGGTGCTGCGCATCGGTGGTGACGGCAGCGGCGGACTGGTTGGCCTGGGTCACGATGTCCTCTGCTCGCGCACGCGCCTGGTTGAGCTGTTCCGCTGCCGCAGTCTCGGTCTGGTCGCGGAGAGCGTCTGCCTGAGACTGGGCGTTGGTGGTGATCTCCTCCGCCTTCTGCTTGGCTTGTGCCAGGATCTCACCGGCACGCTGCCGGGCTTCCAGCTCGATGTCGGAGATCTGACTGCGCAGACCGGCATAAGCCTCGGCGTCCGGGGTCAGAGCCTCCACCCGGGAGTGGAGCAGGGTGACCTGCGCCTGGAGGGGTTCTAACTTCTTCACTCGGGTGAGCAGGGCATCCTTCTCCTGGATCAGCTCGTCCACTCGGTTCTGCAAGTTCTCTTCCTGGCTCTTGCTTTCGCTCAAAGCCTGACGCAGCTCGTCCGCCTCCGCCTGGGCAGCCTCATGCTGGGCACGCAGCTCCTCAAACCGCTGGTTGTATTCCTTGGTGGTCTCTTCGATATAATTCAAAACGTCCTGACGGTTGAACCCGCCAAATCCGGCGCTGCGGAATTGCATATTCTGTTCCATATCATACCCTCCTGTCACATGGTTGGGATTGTCCTCTCTTTTGTCGTTTCATTTTAGCACAGCCCTTCCCCTTTGACAATCTTTTCAGAAAAAAGTTTTCAATTTCCCCTTTACAACCGGCGGAAGACCTGATATAATAACTAAGCTTAAGAAAAGCATGGTATGCGCTCGTAGTTCAATTGGATAGAGCGTCAGATTCCGGTTCTGAAGGCTGGGGGTTCGAGTCCCTTCGGGCGTACCATAGAAAAGCTCTGTGATCATTCGGTCACAGAGCTTTTTCTTTTGCTTGGCGTCGGTTGTAGTCATAGTGGATATCCGGCGAATAATCCTCGATCCGCCCTTCAAACTCCCGTTTTGCCAGCTCGTTGAACCTGGCGCAGACCTCTGGGTCATGCCTTAGCACCGGGTCTTCCTGTATCACGTACAGCAGCTCTTTGGAAGTCCCCAACGCCAGTGCTTCCGCTTTATCCATCTTCCGCCTCCTCAAACAGATACCAATACTCCTTTTGCAGCTCCTTCAACCGCCGATTGTGCTCCCTCTGCACCGCGTAGAGCGCCGTATTGCCGTCCCGGACGCCAGTGGGTACCCATAAATCCTCAGACTCCGCCAGGTACCAATCTCGGAGTCTTTTGCATTTTTCAATATATTCCGGATAGTCCGGATGTGCTCGATTGGCTGGCATCCGTGCTCCTTCCTCACTCAGAAATAGGATACGCCGCAATATACGCAGCGATGAACTTCTTGATCTCCGTGGTCGGTGTCGTCCCGTTGGCTTTACAGGCGGCCTTGTAGGCGTCCAGCACATCAGGCTTCAAGTCCAGCGGGAAACGGACGTAATTTTTGCGCAGGTTTTTCATCTGCGACTTGTATTTTGCTTCACTCACGAACATCCCTCCTCTTTCTTCTAATCGAGCGGATGGAGCACCCAACGCTGATGAACGAGAGCGCCAGACAAATCAGGAGCAATGTGATGATAATCAGTTTCATACGACTGCCATTCCCTCCTTTCACAATGTTATGATAGACTGTATTTCTCTCATTTGTCAACTGCCAGTGTCTAGTAATGTCCCTTTTTCTGTAGTATCCTTCTCTTGTACCAACCGTTCCCAAAGACAACAGAGAAAGGAGAACCCCCTTATGGCTCATCAGAACTACTCCCCTGAGATCGCCGACGTCATCCTGAGCTTCCTGGACGGACTCGTACTGGGCTACACCTTTTCCGACGAGACCGGTGTGTTCAAATTCGCCCTTACCATGGATCCTCCCCCCAATCTGCTCCGCTTCCACGTCCACGTCCGGGCAGACGACTTCCTGACCTACGCCATCTTCCCGCTGAGCCTGGACGTAGAGAACGATGACAAGCGCATCGCCATGACCGAATTCCTCTGCCGCGTCAACTATGGACTGCCCTATGGCAACTTCGAACTGGACTTGGAGGATGGCACGCTGCGTTACAAGGTCACTGTGGACTGCGACGGCCGCGAACCCACTTCCGACCTCTTCCTGGACAGCATCGTCCTCTCCGTCTCCACCTTCCAGCGCTTCAGTCCCGGTATCCTGGCCATCTACTTCTCCGACGACACCGGGGAAGAGGCCTTCGCCCGCTGTGAAACCCCGGACTGAGGCAACCTTTTCTTCTAAAACACCACAAAACTTCATAAAACTACTTGACATTTCATTTTTTCGTGCTATCATTATCCTCACAACCCCATTCAGCACCACAACTAACCCAAAAAGGAGCAAATCCCTATGAAGAATCAGGAGGATACCAATATGAACGAACGGAACTACTCTGGTGAGATCGCGACCATGATCGGCGCATTTTTGAAGACGGACGACTGGAACTACCGTTTTGACAAGGAAACGGGTAGGTTCCGCTTCGGCCTGAACACCAACAACAAGCTGAAGACCCTGGAATACCTTGTGGGCGTGGATACGGACACCTACACCGTGTACGCTATCTCCCCCGTCGCCGCGGATGTCTCCAATCCGGAGGAGCGGACGGCCATGGCCGAGTTTATCTGCCGGGCCAACTACGGGATGCGCTACGGCAACTTCGAGCTGGACCTGCGGGACGGGGAGATCCGGTACAAGTGTTTTGTGAACTGCGACGGTGCCCTTCCCTCTCCGGCCATCGTCAAGGACAGCATCTACATGCCCGCCGTCACCTTCTCCCACTACACCCCCGGCATCCTGGCCATCCTCTTCAACGGCGCCAGCGCAGAGGAAGCCATCGCGCTGTGCGGCGAGGAGGCGTGACGGGCGGATAACCGTGTTCTCCCTGGGTTGACAACATTAGGATAGTACTTAGCGAAAAGTCCTGTCTTTTTCTCGAAAAAGTCGCAAAATCCCCCTCCAGCGTATTGAAAAATCCACGCCTGTCCTGTAAGATGTCAGTATAGGCTGCTGGACACAGCGGCACTAGCATGAGAAAGAGAGTGTGCATCAACCATGGAAACCAAGGAAACCAATCGACAAAGACCGCTCCTGCGTGGGCTGTGCGTCCTGGCTGTGCTGGCTATCGTAGTGGCTGTGACCGCCTGGTGCCTGCAGGTGCGGGACGACCGGGACGCCGCAGTGGCCTCCTTCAACGCCGCCTGCCTGGCCCTTCACGACCAGAACATCGCTCTGGACAAGGCCATGGCCGACCTGGAGGACGCCATCGACGCCGGTGGTCACCTCTGTGACGAGTCCGTCCTCCAGGACGCTCACAACAGTCTGGCCGACGCCAAGGACGCCAAGCAGACCGAACCGGAGATGCCCCGCCGCACCGCGGACATCCTCGACGTCACTGCGCAGCTGTTCCCCACGGTGAACTACGACGACATCTTGCAAGAGATGACCCGTTGCCAGACCGCTCTGGAAGCCTGCATCGCCCAGGAGGAGCAGGGCTCTGTCGCCTCCGCTTCCGTTTTCTGAAAACACATTCCGAACAGAACAAAGACCGCCCGTCATCCCAACCGATGGCAGGCGGTCTTTGTCATCCTCACAGCTCCACCCCGATGGAGAACCCGCCGCTGTCCTCCTCCAAGAGGGCGTTCACGAACAGCTGCGCCTCCGGGGACTGGTATCGGTTCCCATTATAGACCCAATCCCCCAGCACGTCCAGTCCCAGGTACTGGATGTAGCGCTCCATCACCGCCTGGCGGCCCTCGTCGGACGGGTCGTGTCCCTCCTTGGTGTACAGCTGGAACCCCAGCACGCAGTCGGACGCCAGGTCCGTGGTGTAAAAGCAGCTCACCCCATCCGTCCCGGTGTAGCCGTAGCTGATGATGTCCGTCCCATAGGTCACCGTCACCGTGCCGGCTCCCGTCTGGCAGACCTGCTCCCACACATCCGCCACCCACTGAGGCAGCACGCCGCTGGCCAGGAAGTCGCTCATTCCGCCCTCCATCTCCTCCAACGTGGCCGGTCGGCTGGACTGCTCCTGGGCGTTGGTCTCGCCCAGCACGTTGTGGATGTGGGCCACCAAGGGCAGGTCGCTGCTGGACACGGCCAGCTTGCCGGTCTGGGCGGAGATGGGGGTGTCCCGTCCCAAAACAGCGGCGTCCATCCACCCGAACACCGCCAGCGGTGCCCCCACCGCCACGGCGAGCGCCAGCACCAGACCCAGCCACCATCCTTTTTTACCCATCACACACCTCCAACCAGAAGGACACAGTGGTACCCACGCCCGGTTCACTCTCAAACGCCAACGCCGTCCCATGCCGCTGGCAGATGCGCTGGCACAGGGACAATCCGATGCCGAACCCACCGCCGGAGCGGGAGCGGTCGCCCTTGTAGAAGGGTTCCGTGGCGCGCACCACCTGTTCCGGCGTCATGCCGCTGCCCTGGTCGAGGACGGAAAACCGATACCGCTCCCCGTCCCGCGCACCGGTGACCGCCACCGGCGTGCCAGACGACGCCTTTTGTCCGTTCTCCACCAGGTTGCGCAGCAGGGTCAGCAGCAACTCCGCCTCCCCCCGCACCTGCGCCGGTTCCAGCTCCACCGTCAGCGTCCCCGCCGAAAACAGCTGCCCCAGCCGCTTGCCCAGCTTGGGCACGTCCACCGGCGTCAGCTCCAAAGGGGTGCTGGACAGGTGGAGCAGGGACAGCATCCGGGTGGAGAGGGTCTCCAGGCGCTTGCCGTTCTTGTAGATGGCGTTGGCGTAGCGGAACTTTTCGTCCTCGCTGAGCTGGCGGGTGCGGAGCAGGTCGGCGTAGCCGATGAGGGAGGTCATGGGGGTCTTCAGCTCGTGGGAGAAGTCGGCCACGAAGGCGGTGCGGTGCTCTATCTCCCGTTGCAGGGCGTCTACCATCCGGTCAAAGTTCTGGCTGAACGTGCCGATCTCATCCCCGGTGTCCAGACCCGTCCGCCGGTCGTAGTCGCCTGCCGCGATCTCCTGGCTCACCTGTCCCAGCACCCGCAGGGGTTTGGTGATGGCACGGGAGATGCGCCACGCCGCCAGCATGGTGCCCGCCAGCACCACCCCTTGGATGGCCAAAAAGACCCAAAACTGCCGCTGGCGCTCCCGGTACAGGTGGGTGACGTCGTAGGCGCTGACCAGCCGGAACCGGTTGCCGCCCACCGACGTGGCGGACTGGAAGTAGAGCAGATACCGTTCCCCCGTCCGGCACACCTGATAGCTGTCCTCCGCCAGCGCCGGGCTGCCCTGCAAGTTGGAGAACACCACCTGCCCGTCAGCGTCCGTCACCCGCATCCGCTCATCCGCCGTATAGGAACAGAGCTGGTCGGCGTACTTGGCCAGGTTTGCCTTGGAAAACGCCACCCCCTTGAGCCGGTCGGCCAGCACCTTGGACTCCAACGAGTACCGGGCCAAAATGTGCCGGGAGCTGTCCTGGGCGACGGCGTTCTGAAAGGACGCCTGGAACTGGACGGCCAGCAAGAGCGTCCCTCCCACGGAGACAGCCAAGGTCACCACCAACGCCATGGCCAGCACGAACTTTTCCGTCAGCTTCATGGCATCCACTCCAGGCAGTAGCCCACCTTGTACACCGTCTTGATCTCCCGCTCCAACCCCAGCTTCTTCCGCAGCCGCCGGATGTGGATGTCCAGGGTTCGGGTGTCCTCGTCAAAGTCCTCCCCCCACACCTTCTCGTACAGGGCGAACCGGTGCAGCGCCACGTTCTTGTTCCGCAGCAGCAGGAGGAGCAGGTCGTACTCCTTGGGGGTCAGGGGCACCACGGCGCCGCCCTTCCGGACGGTGTGGGTGCGGGGGTCCACCTCCACGTCCTTCACCCGCAGCTTTCCCTCCATGCCGTGGAGCCGGAGGACGTTCTCCACCCGGAGCACCAGTTCCTCCAGCTCGAAGGGTTTCACCAGGTAGTCGTCCGCCCCCATGTGGAACCCGCGGGTCTTGTCGGCGATCTCCCCCTTCGCGGTGATGAAGATGGCCGGGATGCCGTACTCCCGCAGGTAGGCGAACAGCTCGTACCCGTCAATTTTGGGCAGCATGATGTCCAGCAGCGCCAGGGCGTACCGGTTCTGCTCGATCAAGTCCGCTCCCGCCTCCCCGTCAAGAGCCAGCTCCACCTGATACCCAGCCTGGGTCAGGGCGGCCTCCATGAGCTGGGCGATGTCTCGGTCGTCCTCTACGATCAAAATGCGGTGCATACGGTTCCCTCCTCTATACATTTAACTATATTATAACCGAGCGGGCGCGCTGTGCCAATGCTCCGCTGCGCAACCAAACCTAACCTGTTTTGCCTACCCTAGTTGGTGGGACTTTGGAACGATGCCGTGTATAATAAGGCCAGGAGGTATGAAAAGTATGAAAAAGCAGAAAAGTAACCTCGCCGAGAATCTGACTGCACTGCGCCAACGGAACAAATTTTCCCAAGAGGACGTGGCCGAGCGGATTGGCGTCTCCCGGCAGGCGGTGGCCAAATGGGAAGCTGGTCAATCGGTCCCCGACATTTTGAATTGCGATGCGCTGGCAAAGCTGTACGACGTGGAACTGGACGACCTGCTCCATCACGACCAAGGACGCATCCCGCCCAAGGGCAAGCATCTCTTCGGGACCGTTCGCGTGGGGGAACGGGGTCAGATCGTCCTGCCCAAGCAGGCCAGGGAGGTGTTCCACATCCAGGCGGGAGATCGGTTGGTCGTGTTGGGGGATGAAGCGCCGGAGCATCCGGGCATCGCACTGATGAAAGAGGAGTTCTTCCTGGGCATCGCCCAGCTGTTCCAAACGGCCTTAACGATAGCAGATGCCCCAGACGGAAAGGAGCAACCATAATGGAAGCAGTCTTGCGCATCCAGGGCATCACGAAGCACTACCCCGGATTTGCCTTGGAAGATGTCAGCTTTTCGCTCGCGCCCAACCGCATCATGGGATTGATCGGCAAAAACGGAGCGGGGAAAAGCACCACCTTGAAAGCCATCCTCAACATGGTCACGCCGGAAAGGGGGCGCGTCACCCTGTTCGGCCAAGATTTCTACCAGCACGAAAAAGCGTGCAAGGAGCGGCTCGGCGTTGTGTTTGGCGGCATCGACTTTTATCCGCTGAAAAAGCTCTCTGCCATCACGGCGGTCACGCGAAAATTTTACACGAACTGGGATGAGACCCAATATCAGACCTATCTCAAGCGGTTCGCCCTGGAGGAAGGGAAAAAGTTCAAGGAACTGTCCAACGGCATGAAAGTCAAATACCTCCTCGCCCTGGCCCTGTCCCACCACGCCGAGCTGCTCCTCTTGGATGAGCCGACCTCCGGTCTGGACCCGGTATCCCGAGAGGAGCTGCTCCATATTTTTCGGCAGATCGTGCAGAACGAGCCCTGTTCCATCCTATTTTCCACACATATTACTTCCGATTTAGACCGATGTGCCGATGACATCACCTATATTCAGAATGGACGGGTCTTGCAGAGCGCAGACAAAGCGACCTTTTTGCGTTGCTTTGACCATTTGAAGACCCCAGAGGATACGGGGCCGCTGACGTTGGAAGAGATTATGCTGCGTACGGAAAGGAGTGCATGGGATGATGGCATTATTATATAAAGAACTGCGGCTTGCCGCCCATCCGACCTCCATCGTGTTTGCCTTTTTGGGCTGTCTGGTCCTGGTGCCGGCCTATCCTTACAGCGTCATCTTCCTGTTCGGCTGTCTGGCGCCTTACATCACCTTTGTGAACGCGCGGGAAACCAACGACCTCTGGTACACCGCCGTTCTGCCCGTGACAAAACGGGAGAGTGTGCTGGGGAAATGCCTGCTGGTGGTGTGCTTTCAGCTCTTTCAACTGCTCTTCTCTCTCCCCTTCGCCCTGTTGCGCAATTCCTTGAAGATCGCCAACAACCCCGTCGGGTTGGACGCCACCGTCGCGTGGTATGGGTTTGGGCTGCTCCTATACGCGGTGTTCGATCTTGTCTTTCTCACCGCATTTTATCGGAGCGGTTACAAGGTCGGAATCGCCTTCCTCCGGGCGTCCATCCCGATGGTCGTCCTCATGGCGGCCACAGAAGCCACCGCTCACATTCCGGCGCTGGCTTGGATGGACAGCTGCCAGCCAGAGGATTTGTTCCGGCAGCTGCCCATTTTGGCAGTGGGGATGGCCTGCTACAGCGCACTGATCCCACTGGCCTATCGGATTTCCGTCAAACACTTTGAACAGGTCGATCTATAACGCCCAGGGCGACAGCACGAAATGCTGCCGCCCTTTTTTCTGCTTCAAGCTCCCTTCCAATACAGCGCGAACAGCTTGGAAAAGTCCCCCTTCCCCAGCCAGAACTGCCGGAACTGCTCCGTATCCACCGTCCCATAGGCGAACGTGCTCACATACTCCCGCAGCGCCTGCCGGAATTTTTCTTCTCCCATCCGCTGCTCCATCTCATAGAACAGGCTGCCGCCTTTGTAGTAGATCTCGCTGTAGCCCATAGGGTCGTCCTTTTGCCAGTCGTACAACGACCAATCCAAATCAGTCTTGTCCGCAGCGTACTGCTGCCCGTCCTTTTTCTGGCCGGTGATCATGCAGTACCGAGCCTGGAACAGATCCTCCGTGGAGCCGTACCCGTTGTAGTCCAGATCGGCGCAGTAGGTCTTCTCATAAAGGTACTCCGCAAACCGGCACGCCCCCTCGTCCAGCCAGGGCTCGGCAATCTGGTCGTTGCCCACGACGCCGTAGAACCACTGGTGGGCGATCTCGTGACAGGTGGCGCTGTCGATGAGCCACAGATAGTAGTCCACCCCCGGCCCGGTGTCGTTGCTGGCGTCACTGATGCCCCAGTCATCAAAATCCTCCACCTTGCAATCCGGGTCCAGCATCACCAACGTGGGATACTCCATCCCGTTGACCCCGCCGGTGAGGCCGTTCAAAACCAGGCTCAGGGTGTCGTAGGGATACTGGCCGAAGGCGTCGCTGTACAGGTCCAGAGACTGCTTCGCCGTGTTCATCACCCGCTGTGCCGTCTTTTTAATATCTCCATTGTAGTACACCATCACGTCTACCCCGTTGTAGCTCTCCTGCCGGACGGTGTACCCGTCGCTGGCGCAGAAGGCGAAGTCCCGCACCTGCTGGGCTTGGTAGCGTCCCTTGGTGGTCTCCCGGCCGGTGGCGGCCACGGTGTAGCCGTCGGGGACGTGGATGGTCACGTCATAGTTGGCAATTTCCGTGTAAAAGGCGTCCCCGATGTCCACATACGGCTCCACCGTCCACCCTTTCTCGCCGTACACCGCCGGGGTGACGATGAAGTTGCCCAGGTTGTACACGTTCTCCTGATAGCCGAAGCGGTTCTTGATGTTGGGCACCTTCACCCGATATTCCATCTGGATGTCTATACACTGGTCTGCTTGTAAGTCTGCCGGTAAGTCCAGTGCATACACCGTCTCTTTCACCTGGGACAGCGAGGACGCTTTCCCGTCCACCGACACCTGCTCCACCACTGTGCCGCCGCCGTCCTGCTGGAACGCCTGGGGGATGAGGTTGAAGTAGAGTTGGGACAGAGGTTTGCCCGTGTGGTTGTGATAGGTCAGGGTCTGCTTCACCTTCAGCTGGTGGGCCTGGGGGTCCAGGGTCACGTCCAGATTGAACTGGTTCAGGGGCTTGACCGCCTTGTCCGGGATGGGATAGGTGGTCTGGACCAGCTCGGCCGTAGCGCTGCTGGTGCTGGCCTGGGAGGTGGACGCCGCCCCCGGCGCGGAACAGGCGGTGGTCAACGCCAACAGCAGGGCGATGCAGATAGATAATGTTCGTCTCATAACAGAAAACTCTCCTTGTGTCACGGCAAAGCTGCCGCCGGACTGCAAGGAGAGTATAGCGCGGTTCTGTTTCAAAGTTGTTTCACGGCAGGTGTAGTTTTGAGTGCCTCCTGCTTCACCGGACGCCGCAGGAGGGCCAGGCTCACCACCAGGATGAGCACCTCGGTCACCGGGAAAGTGTACCACACTGCTTTCAGCCCGATGAAGTGGAACACCCACGCCAGGGGCACCAGCAGGATGACCTGCCGGACGATGGTGATGCACAGGCTGGCTCGCCCTCGGTCGGCGCCCTGGAAATAGGTGATGAAGATGACTCCGAACCCCGCCGGGATAAAGCTGTTGGCGATGACCCGGAGGGCGTAGCGGCCGATGGTGTGGATGGCCGGTTTGGCGGAGAAGATGGACAGGAGCGGGTCGGGCGCCACGAGGAAGACGACGGTGGCCAAGGTCATGACCACAGTGGAGATGAGGAGGGAATCCTTCACCGTCTCCCGCACCCGAGCGGTGTTCTTGGCGCCGTAGTTGAAGCTGATGATGGGCAGGATGACCTGCTCCAGCCCCAGCAGCGGGATGAAGAAGAAGGTCTGTAACTTGTAATAGATGCCCAGCACTGTCACCGCGTCCTCGGTGAACCCTTTCAAAATGAGGTTCAGCCCCACCATATATAAGGTGTACAGGGACTGCATGACGATGGACGGGATGCCCGCCCGATAGATGTCCCGGCAGGCGGAGGCGCGGAAGCGACCGGTCAGCTCATACCGACGCAGGACGCCCACCACGGTCATGCCCATGGCCACCCACTGGCCGACGACGGTCGCGATGGCCGCACCGGTGACCCCCAGCTCCGGGAAGGGCCCGTAGCCGAAGATGAGCAGCGGGTCCAGCGCCACGTTCAAGACCGCGCCGGTGACCTGCGCCGCCATGGGGAGCATCATGTTGCCCTTGGCCTGGAGGAGCTTGGTGCAGTGGGCTTCCAGGAACATCCCAAAGGAGCCGGCAAAGATGACGCGGGCGTACTGGACCCCTTGGGTCTGCACGTCCAGCTGGTCGGAGGACAGGACGAAATAGGGCTGCACCAACAGCAGTCCCACCGCGGCAAAGGCCACGAACTGCACCAGCCCCAGCCAAAGCCCCGTCTTCACCACGTCCTTCTGTCGCGCACACTCCCCCATTCCGTCCATCCGGGACACCAGGATGTTGATGCCCGCCCCGGCACCGGTAGCCAACGCCACCATGAGCAGCTGGATGGGGTAGATGATGGACAGGGCGGTCAGGCCATCGGCGGAATAATGGGCGACGAAATAGCTGTCCACGATGTTGTAGATGGATTGTATCAGCAGCGCCAGCATCACTGGCGGGGATAATTTCAATAGCAATTTCCCGATTGGGGTCTGTTCCATGGGTCTCCCTCCCTTTGAGTGGGATTATAAAGGGTGGAGTAACTACACGGTCAAGCCCCTTTTTTGATTTTTTAGAAACGCCTTCACCTCACAGGCAAAGTCGCTCAGATACCCGAACAGCTGCAGCCCCATCTCTTCGGCGAACACCACCTCCGGCGTCTCTCCGTGGGCGTCCAGCCAGTCCAGCAGCGGGGTGAAATCCGCCTGCTCGTTCTCGATGCGCACCGGCACCACCGCATAGTACCCCTCCGGCAGGGTGTACCGGTTCTCCGGCGCCACGCAGGTGAACCGGGTGTCCGGCAGGCGCAGGTATTCTCGCACCTTCACCACCTGCCCCGCCGCCATCTGGCTCCCGTCCAGCACATACCCGTACTTCCGGCGGATGGAACGGGCGTGAGCCAACTCTTCTTTGGCCGCCTGCTGGAGGTCGGCGTGGTAGGACACGGCGTTGCGCTCCACGCTGCCCGCCAGGACCGTCTCCGCAGGCAGCCATTTCACCTGAATCTCCGACCGCTGGCGGTTCTCCATCATGGCCTGGTTTTCCTCTTTATACCACAATAAGTCTTCCGCCACCTGCCGGTAGTATTCACTCTGCCGCAGCGTCTCCTCCCGGTAGGCCATCATCTTCTTCACCTGCTCCAACGGGATGCTCAGCTTCCGGCAGACCGCCACAATATCCAGCTGCCACATATTCCACCGGGAGTAGTAGCGGTACTGGTTCTCCGGGTCGGTGTAGTCGGGCACCACCAGGCCAATTTTATTGTAAAAATGCAGGGTGTCCTTGGAGATGCCGGTGATCTTGCTCACCTCGCCGATGCGGTAATACCCCTCTCGTTTCACAGCGCGCACACCAATGTTTCCAGCACTTCAATGGCCGGTTCCAGCAGCTCGTCCGGGAACTCGTACCCGTCCGTGTGCAGGCCGCAGTGCTCTTCCCCAGCGCCCAGCCCCAGGTACATGCCGGGCGCTTCTTGCAGGTACCAGCCGAAGTCCTCCGACCAGCGCATGGGCTCCGGGAGCACCTGTGTGGGCAGGTCAGCCTTTCGCAGAATGTCCGCAACACGCGCACAGCATTCTGGACGGTTCACGGTGTCCGGGAACACGTCCTGTCGGCTGGAGCGCCAGGCCATGCCCGCTTTTTCGCAGCCGGTCTGCGCCATATTTAAAATGGCACGCTCCAGCGCCTCCATATCCTCCTGCCGATAAGCGCGGAGGGTCAGCGCCAGGGTGCCTGTCCCGGCGCTGACGCCAAAATTGCGCTCTCCCACCTTCATCTGCACTACAGTGGCCATGAGCAGGCGCTCCGGGTCACCGTGGGTGATGTGGTCGATCAGGTCAGGCAGGGCGAGCACGATGCTGCTGAGCAAAAACGCCGGGTTTTTCCCCTGATCCGGATAGGCCGCGTGGGACTGCTGTCCGGTGACGTCCAGGGACAGACCCATGGACGCGCAGGCGAAGGTGTTCTCCCGCAGGAGCACCGTCCCCAGGGGTTTGCCGGGGATGTTGTGACAGCCCAACATGAAGTCCGGCCGCAGCTCCTGGAACAGTTCCCGGCACACCCGTTTGCCGCCAGTCCCCGTCTCTTCGCTGGGCTGAAACACCAGACAGACGTTTTTCCCCAACGTTTTCCCCTCTATCGCCAGACCCAGGCCAGCCAGGATGGCGCTGTGCCCGTCGTGCCCGCAGCCATGGAAGAGCTGACCGCGACTGTTCTCGATGGCGTCCATATCCGCCCGGACGGCGATGGTCTGGGCAGCGTCCTCCTCCCGGTGGAGGGCGTAGAACCAGCCGTCCTTAGGGTGCAGTTCCAACGTAGTATTTTCACGCAAAAATAGTTGCAGTTTTTCTATCGTTTCCCGCTCCTGGTCAGACCGCTCCGGACACTGGTGCAGCGCCTGGCGCAGGGCTTGTATCTTTTCGTATCGCATCACGTATCGCCTCGTTATCTTTCTAAGATGCTTCTATGATAGCACGTCCCCAATCCACCCGCAAGGATAAAAAGGGGCACCAGCGAATCTCTTCGCCGGTGCCCGCAAAAAATCAGATAAAATATTCGATGGTCTTCTCGTCGGTCAGCTGGGTGCGCTTGTTGAACAGCAGCACCGCCTCCCGACCCTCCCGTTCGCCCAGGGCGTACAGCTCGTGGCTCTCCCGGTTGAAGGAGTCGAAGGGGACGATGCGGTTGTAGGTGCTGGGATGCTCCAACGTGACCACCACGTTCTCGTTGGGAAATTGCTCGTCCACATAGTACGGGTCGAACATCCGCACCCCGTCCTCCTCCACGCCGGTGAGCAGGACGTAGTGAGCCACGTCGAAGTACAGCCGCACCACCGCCACGCCCCCCTGCCGCAGGGCGTCCACCACCTCGCTCTGGGGGCGGACGGTGACGCTGGGGCCGCTGAGGTAGCGGCTGGAGATGGGCAGCTCCTGGACGCTCCCGTAGCCGTCCAGCCAGTTGCTCAAGAACATCATGGCCGTGCAGGACGTGCCGCTCTTCCCCGGCGCGCCCTCCGCTCCGTAGCAGTCCAGGCAGTAGAGCATGATGTTGCGGATGATGTCCGGCGGGATCTCCTCCCGCTCAAAGAGGAAGCTGACGGCGTTGAGCATGGAAGTGGGGCCGCAGTCGTATTCCGTCAATTGGTAATGCAGTGGATTCTTCATGGTCGCTCACTCCTTGGACAAGATCAGCCCTTCCACCAGCCGCGCCGCCCGCTCCAATTCGGGCACGCTGCTGTACTCCTGGCAGGCGTGGCAGCTGTTCATACCGGACGCCACCACCAGACCGGAGATGCCGTGATGGAAGAAGTGGTTGTTGTCGCTGCCGCCGTAGGTGACGGTCAGCTCGCCGGACAGGTTCAGGTCGGCACAGACTTTTTGGAACCGCTCCGCCACCGGATGGTCAGGCTCCACCCGATAGGCCAGGCACAGGGTCTCGGTGGAGAACGCCACCTCCGCGCCCACCGCCTGGGCGGCCGCTTTCACCGTGGCCTCAATCTCCGCCAGCCGCGCCCGAGCGCTCCCATCGTCAAAGCTCCGCACCTCACCGGTGACGCAGCACCGCTCCGGCACCACGTTGTCCGCACTGCCGCCGGTGATGGTGCCCACGTTCACGGTGGTGTCCCCCACCCGTCCACAGGGGATGGACACGATCGCTTGCGCCGCCGCCTGGATGGCGTGGATGCCCAGCTCGGGGGAGAAGGCGGCGTGGGCGGCTCGACCGGTGAACTCGGCCTTGAAGGCCAGGATGGAGGGCGCTTGATAGGCGGCGCTGCCTACGGGGCCGGTCAGATCTAAGATGTACGCCTCTTTGGATTGGAGGCTGGGGAAATCGAAGTGCTGGATGCCGGCGCAATAGGGTTCCTCGGCCACATCGAAGAGCAGTTCGATGGGACGATGCGCCGCCCCCGACTCCCGCACCGACCGCACTGCCTCCAGGATAGCCGCCACACCGGACAGGTCGTCCGCGCCCAGCACGGTGGTGCCGTCGGAGGTGATGGTGCCATCTGGGTGGAGGATGGGGTGCTTTCCCACGGCCGGGTCTACGGAGTCCATGTGGGCGGAGAGGAGGATGGGCGGCAGGTCTAACTGGCCGGGGAGATAACCATAGAGGTTGCCGGCGTTGCCGTGGATGATGGCGCCGGTGCCGTCCTCGCGCCACTGGATGCCCAGCTCGTCCAGCTGGGTTTTGATATAGGTACTCACCGCCGCTTCCTGGCGGGAGGGGTTGTCGATGGAGACCAGCGCCAGGAACAGGCGGGTCAGTCGGTCAGTGTGGATCATCAGGACACCTTCTTTTTTCGGAATAACCTACATAGATACAGGTATTTCAAGGATAGCGGACGCCCGGCGGAAAGTCAAGGGGGCTGGTGTGACGAAAACGAAATGGCCAGTGATAGATTTTTTCTATATCTTTTTTCCGGAAAAGGGATTGACAGATGGGGGTTGTGTGACTACAATAAAGCCTATCAAACAGCTAGGTTTCCTAGGCAAACAAAGATCAACGCAATCACATCACCATGAGTCACAATATAAGGAAAGAGGTTACTACCATGAAAATCTACGAAGCAATTACTGATCTGATCGGCTCCACCCCCCTGGTCAAACTGAAGAACTACTCCGCCAACCGCAACCTGGAAGCCACTGTGGTGGCCAAGGTCGAATTTTTCAACCCCGCTGGCAGCGTCAAGGATCGTATCGCCAAGGCCATGCTGGAGGACGCAGAATCTAAGGGTCTGCTGAAGCCTGACTCCGTCATCATCGAACCCACCAGCGGCAACACTGGCATCGGCCTGGCCTCCGTGGCCGCTTCCAAGGGCTACAAGGTCATCCTGACCATGCCGGAGACCATGAGCGTGGAACGCCGGAACCTGCTCAAAGCCTACGGCGCACAGCTGGTGCTGACCGACGGCGCTAAGGGCATGAAGGGCGCCATCGCCAAGGCTCAGGAGCTGGCTGCTGAGACCCCCAACAGCTTCATCCCCGGCCAGTTCACCAACCCCGCCAACCCCGCCATCCATCGCGCCACCACCGGCCCTGAGATCTGGAAGGACACCGACGGCAAGGTAGACATCTTCGTGGCAGGCGTTGGCACCGGCGGCACCCTGACCGGCGTGGGCGAATACCTGAAATCCCAGAACCCCAACGTGAAAGTGGTCGCCGTGGAACCCGCCACCTCCCCCGTCCTGTCCAAGGGCACCCCTGGCCCCCACAAGATCCAGGGCATCGGCGCAGGCTTCGTGCCGGACACCCTGAACACCGGCATCTATGACGAGATCCTGCCCGTCGCCAACGAAGACGCCTTCGCCACCGGCAAGGCACTGGCACACGAAGACGGCATCCTGGTGGGCATCTCCTCCGGCGCCGCGGTCTTTGCCGCCACCGAGCTGGCAAAGCGTCCTGAGAACAAGGGTAAGGTCATTGTGGCGCTGCTGCCCGATACCGGCGAGCGTTATCTGTCTACCCCCATGTTTTCTGAATAAAGTCAGCAAAATGCAAGCATTTTGCTGAGGTTGCAGCTCTGCGAGGCTTTTTACAACACATTCTACAGACAGCCAATAGTGTAACGACAAAAACGGCGTGACCCTCCCGGTCACGCCGTTTGTCTTGCGCAGATAACCACATCATTTTTTCCAGTGCTTCAGGTTGGGCAGCATGGCCTCCATATGGGCGCGCACCTGCTCCGCTGGCCACTGCTCCGTCGCCATGTGCTCCACGCAGAAGTCGATGAGCTGCTGTTCACTGGTGTAGTGAAAGACCCCGTCGGCGTAGCACCACTTGCAATAGTCCTCGTTGAAGGAACCGTCCGGCTCCTTGCTGGTGGTGGCATCCTCCAGCGGCATCCCGCAGCACTGGCAGATGAGTTTTCTGGGCGCGCCCAGCAGGGTGTTGATGGACACATCAAAAAACTGCGACAGCCGTTTCAGCGTCTCCACGTTGGGGGTGGTCTCCCCGTTCTCCCAGCGGGACACCGCCTGGCGCGTCACAAACATCTGTTCTGCCAATTCGTCCTGGGACAGTCCTCGCTCCGTTCTTAAGCGGCTCAAAATATCCTTTGTCTCCACACGGAACACCTCCTTGCTGCCACTGTACCACACAATCCCATCGCAGGCAAGCAACTGGCTGTTGCGGTCGGTGGGTTTTCGCCATTTCTTAATTTGTAGACCGGCGCGATCTTTGTTATAATCAATATGTTCCATTAGTAATGTTGTCTGTTAGGAGGGAGTCATGTATACCATCTATCTGCTCTTCCTGCTCTGCTGCGCCGTCCCCTTCCTCTTCGTGATGCTGCGGGATCCGCGGACGCTGTGGAGTGGGGTCTGGTTTGTGTTCCTGCTGGGCGGGCTGGCGGGCGGGTTGCTGCTGGTCAGCTATCAGTTTTTGGACTGGCTGTCCGCTTATCCCGCTCTGCGGAGTGTGCTTGTGTTTCTGGCCATTGCGGCCATTTTGGGGATACTGGTGTTCCCGGCGGCGCTCATCTTGACCTTCTTTGTGGAGGGGATCAAGGTGCTGAAACACGAGGGGCTGCGGCCGGCCAACCTGCTGTCCCTGCTGTTCGCCGTCTGCCTTTGCGTCTACTTGATCGTCTGGCCCATGATGGCGAAGTTCGCTCTGGGCAGCATCAGCACCTTGCTGTACCTGTTCATCGGCTTCACGGTCTCTTATCTGCTCTTCCTCATGGCCATGTACGCCCTGTCCGCCCTGCTCAACCTGGTACATTTCCGGAAGCGGCGGAAGCTGGACTACATCGTGGTGCTGGGCTGCGGGCTGAACGGCTCTCAGGTGACCCCGCTGCTGGCCAGCCGCATCGACCGGGGCATCCAGCTGCTGCGCTGCAACCCCAACGCCAAACTCATCCTCTCTGGTGGCCAAGGGCCTGGTGAAGATGTACCGGAAGGGGTGGCCATGGCCGCTTACGCCAAGGAGCATGGAGTGGAGCCGGAGCGCATCATCACGGAAGAAAACTCCACGGATACCCGGGAAAATCTCCTTTGTTCCCGCTCTTTGATGACCATTGAACGTCCAAAAATCGCCATCGTCACCACCTCCTATCACGTCTTCCGCTCCCTCCTCCTGGCTCGGCAATGCCACATCCGCTGCGTGGGGTTCGGGGCGAAGACCAAGTGGTATTTCACCCTCAACGCCCTCATCCGGGAGTTCGTGGGCTACCTGAGCCTGTCCTGGAAGCGCCACGCCTGGGTGGTCGGCGGGGTGGCCGGTCTGCTGGTGTTGACAGAGGTTCTATTCTTGGCGTTCCGATGAGCGAAAGGAGAAAACATATGAGAGAACTGCGAAAAAAACGGGCAGTGGCTGAGCGAATGGGCTGGAGAAAGGATGTGATGTGAAGCGAATCAGAAAGGATGTAAAAATTATGAGTTATATTCCCGATCCCAACCAAATCTTCTTGAATGAGTATCACACTTCGTGCATGATCAAAAACGTCGTCCAAGCCCCCAACATCTTCATCGGGGACTACACCTATTACGACGACGAGACCGACCCCACCGGCTTCGAGCGGAACAACGTGCTGTTCAACTACCCGGAGTTCGGCGACCGGCTCCTCATCGGCAAGTTCTGCGCCCTGGCCTCGGGCACCACCTTTATCATGGGCCCTGCCAACCACCGCATCAGCAGCGTCACCACCTACCCCTTCCAGGTCTTCGGCGGCCTGTGGAGCGAGCGGACGCCGCCCCATATGGCGCAGCTGCCCTTCAAGGGAGATACGGTGGTGGGCAACGACGTGTGGATCGGCCGGGAGAGCGTCATCCTGCCCGGCGTCCACATCGGTGACGGCGCCATCATCGCCGCCTACTCGGTGGTCACCTCCGACGTGCCCCCCTACACCGTCTTCGGCGGCAACCCCGCCCGCAAGATCAAGGATCGGTTCGACCCAGAGCTGACCGACCTGCTCCTGCGCTGGCAGTGGTGGGACTTGGAACCGGAAGCGCTGGCGGAAGTGCTGCCGGTGCTGTGCGACCCGGATTTGGAAAAGGTGAAAACGTTCATTCAGAAGCAGTTGGAATCCTAACAATAGCAACGCCCCATCGGAGACCCGATGGGGCGTTTTTGCCGTTCTCATTTCAGCGCCGCCAAAAAGGCGTCAAAGGTCGCCTCCGGCACCTGCACGCAGGCGTCCGGCAGGCCGGTGAAGGTCACGTAGCCGCCCTGGAACAGACGCAGGGTGACGGTGACGCCGTTATCCAGCTTGCAATACACGTGGTACAGCTCCTTGCTCAGACCGCCGTCCTTTTTTTCCTCGTACAGGTCGGCTTGGTCGCTGAGCTGGAACTGTGCTTTGTCCATGGCCGCGATGAGCGTCTTCACGGCGTCCATGTTATTCAACGTGTGGATGTCCTCCTTGCCGTCGTACCAGGAGTCTTCATCCTCATAGGTCACCGCTTTCAGCCCGTCGGACAGCCCCAACCGGTCTTCAAACAGCTCAGAGCCCTGATACAAGGTGATGCCGTTGTTGCACACGAAGAGCTGGACGGCGTCCCCCTCCTCCTTCATGCACAGCATAAACGCCGGGTCAAAGCCGCGGACAGTGTAAAAATCACCGCTCACGCTGCCCGCCAGCTCCACGTAGCCCTCCTGGGGTGTCCACTCGTCGATGAGCCCCGTGGCCGTGCCCACCTTCTCGCCCACCAGGTCGCTGCCGTGATCCAGTCGGTCGTACTGGAGGTAACACCGCCCCTGGTAGATGAAGAAGGCCAGCATATCCGCCTCCACTCCGTCCGTCTGGGACAGGGTGACCTCCGCCTTGGGGATGGTGATGCCCTTGGCGGTCTGGGCAGCGGAGGCGGGGGGACTGGCGGGCTTGTTCTCGTACGGACTCCAGGGCTTCCACACCACAGTGCCCACCACCAGCAGGCACAGGCACGCCGCCAAGGCGCACCATCTGACCCAGGCAGGGCGTTTGGCGCTGGGTGCCGCCTGGGCTTCCTCTACAAAGTCCTCCCGGACGTTGGTGAGGCTGTCGTAGAGTTTCTCGCGTTTCTCTTTCATAAGGTGTAACCCTCCCGTTCTAACGTCTTCAGAACGGGAGGGTTACAC
>CAKTHW010000013.1 GCA_934565425.1 uncultured Oscillospiraceae bacterium | reverse complement strand
CTTGGGCGGATGGGCAGGGGAATGCTGCACCAGCTGGAGCCGCTTGGGTGCTATCCCGCTGCGCTCTAAGGCGGAAAACAGCGCCGCCAGCCGCTCTGCCCGATAACAGAGTGCAAAGCGTCCCCCCGTGTGGAGCAGCCAGCCAGCAGCGGCACACAGCCCCTCCACCGTACACGCTTCCTCGCTGCGGGCGGTCTTCCGGGCGCCTTCGGCGGTCTTACCGGTGTTGGGGGCGAAATAGGGTGGGTTGGAGATGACCAAGTCATAGCCGCCGGGACGGGGCGCCCACTGGCGGTAGTCGTTCAGGTCACCCTGGTGGATGGTGCCGGTCAGGCCGTTGGCGGTCAGGTTGCAGGCAGCCAGCTCCGCCGAGTCCGGCACGATGTCGATGCCGTCCAGGGTCAAGTCTCCCTGCCGCTGTGCCAGCAGCACCCCCAGCACCCCCACGCCGCAGCCCAGATCCAAGACCTTCTCCCGCCGGTGGAGGGTGGCAAACTGCGCCAGCAGCTTGGAATCGGTGCCCAGCTTGGGCAGGTCCTCCCGCTGGCGCAGCTGGTACTGCTCCAACTGCTCCACGCTGTCCCACTGAACCATATAATACGCCCCCTTTCACTGCTCTCATTATGTCAGGCATTCGCTTTTTTGTAAAGATTTTTGCGCAAAGAAGTCCACATCAGGACTCGTTGACCAGCTTCCCGGTCATGTGCTCCGGCGTCAGCGCCAGGCAGAGGGTGTGCGCGCCGGACTTCTCCCACTCCTGCTGGGCGTAGGTCGGGTCGTCGGTGAATTTGGCGCAGAGATTTCTGCAAATTTCTTCAGTTTTTTGCGCATCCTCCACCTTCTGGATACGGCCGAAGACGATGACGCTCTTGATATTCAGCGCCCACTCCCCTTCCCGCCGGAACCCCTGGTCGTACACGCAAAAGGACGCCTTATCGCAGCGCTGGATGGCGTCAATCTTGTGCCCGCTCTTGGCTCCGTGGAAGTAGATTTTTCCGTCCGCCTCGCAGTACCAATAGCTGATGGGCAAGCCGTAAGGATATCCGTCCTCCCCCATCAGGGACAGGACGCCGCGGGGCTCCTGTTTCAGTAGCTCTACACACTCCTGCTGGGTCAGCTGCTGCTTCCATCTTCTCATTGTTGGGAACATCGTTTCTCCTTTCCTGAAAGAAAAGCGGTGTGGCACATAATCCACCACGCCGCTCTAACTTCGACTAGTTGTAGTTTTTATCGACAAGTAACATATAGTCTCACAGAGTTCCGTCATCTTAGATGACGGAATAAAGTGCAATCTGAAAAAACTGGCGACACAAGGTGAATTGCCCAAAGGGCAAGAGAGGGTGGCCTGGGCCATGCGCGTCAGTTTTTTCTCTTCTCAGACTGGTAAGTGCCGCAGCGTTAAACCAATGTGCCAGGGGCACATTGGTAGCGTAGGCCCCACCTGTTTCACAGGTGGGGGAACCTGCCGACGCAGTGAGTGCATGCACCAGGCTGCAATCCTCGCTAAAATGCTTGCATTTTAGCGAAAGCGGTGTGGCAGATGCCACACCGCTTTGTTGTTGTCAGAATGAACTTATTCTTCCTGCATTGCCTTTGCTTCGTCGATGGCCTTCTGCTGTGCAGCGGGAGGACAATCTTCGTAGCGGACGAAGTGGAAGGTGAAGGAGCCACGGCTCTGGGTCATAGCGCGCAGTTCGATGGCGTAGTTGCTCATTTCAGCCATGGGAACTTCAGCGGTGATGATCTGGTCGCCGTCCTTGGTGGGATCCATGCCCATGACGCGGCCACGGCGCTTGTTCAGGTCGCCCATGACGTCGCCCATGTAGCTGTCGGGCACAGTGACCTTCAGTTCGCCAACCGGTTCCATCAGGACGGGGCTTGCTTCGGGCAGAGCGGCCTTGTAAGCCAGCTGTGCTGCGGTCTTGAAGGCGATTTCGGAGGAGTCCACGGGGTGATAGGAGCCATCATACAGGACTGCCTTCAGGTTAACAACGGGATAACCTGCCAGGACGCCGTGCAGGCAAGCTTCACGCAGGCCCTTTTCAACAGCGGGGAAGTAGTTGCGGGGCACGCTGCCGCCGAAGACTTCCTCTGCGAATACCATTTCTTCTTCTTCACACGGTTCGAAACGCACCCAAACGTCGCCATACTGGCCGCTGCCGCCGGTCTGCTTCTTAAACTTACCCTGCTTTTCCACAGTCTTGCGGATCTTTTCGCGATAAGGCACGCGAGCGGTATCCAGGACTGCTTCCACGCTGAAGCGGCTCTTGAGCTTGGAGACCAGGACGTCCAGCTGGATGTCGCCTGCACCGGCGACGACCATCTGATGGGTCTCGGCGTTGTTGGTGACGGAGAAGGAAGGATCTTCTTCGTTCAGACGGTTCAGGCCGACACCGATCTTATCTTCCTGGCCGCGGGTCTTGGGAGCGATGGCCTTGGAGAAGACGGGTTCTGCGAAGGGGATGGGGCTCAGAGCCACGCCCTTAGCGCTGATGGTGTCGTTGGTCTTGAGCTTGTCCATCTTTGCGATCGCGCCGATGTCGCCGGTGGCGATGCTCTTGACTTCCTCGATGGACTTCTTGCCCCGCATGATATACATACGACCCATCTTTTCGCTGTCGCCGGTACGGCTGTTGGTCAGCGGTGCGTCGCCGGTCAGGGGGCCGTTGATGACCTTGACATAGGAGTACTTGCCATACTGGTCAGAGACAGTCTTGAACACGAATGCCACGGTGTCGCCGTCGCCTACGGTCAGCTCGATGGCTTCGCCGTCCGCGTCGGTGCCTGCCACGGGCAGACCTTCGGTGGGGTTGGGGACCAGGTCGATGACAGCCTTCAGGAAGGTTTCAGTGCCCAGGCCGGAGAAAGCGCTGCCGCAGAACACGGGGATCAGGGAGCCTTCCTTGACGCCTGCGCGCAGGCCGGTGGCCACTTCGTCAGCGGTAAATTCTTCGCCCTCGAAGAACTTTTCCATCAGCTCTTCGCTGGTCTCTGCCACGTTCTCCATCAGAGCCATGTAGGATTCTTCCACAGCATCAGCAGCGTCAGCGGGGACGTCTTCTGCCACGGTCTTGTTCTTGTTCATGGTATAGGCCTTCTTGCCCACCACGTCGATGACGCCGGCGACCTTTTCCCCGTCGAACTTGGGGATGACCAGAGGAGTGACGGCGTTGCCGAACTTTTCCTGCAGCTTTGCCACGACAGCGTTGAAGTCGCCGTTGTCTTCGTCGGTCTTGGAGACGTAGATCAGGCAGGGCAGGTTGCGGGCCTTGATCTCCTTGTAAGCGCGTTCTGCACCCACGGAGATGTCGCCCTTTGCGGGCAGGACGATGACGGCAGCGTCAGCCACCTGCAGAGCGGCCAGGACGTCGCCATTGAAGTCGAAGTTGCCCGGAGTGTCCAGGACGTTGATCTTGCAGCCGCCGAACTCAACGGGAGCCAGAGCGGTAGCGATGGTAATCTGACGCTTGATTTCTTCGGGATCATAGTCACAGACTGTGTTGCCGTCCGCGGTCTTACCCAGGCGGTCAGTGGCACCAGTCAGATACAGCATACTTTCAGCAAGCATGGTTTTGCCCACGCCGGAGTGACCCAGCAGGCAGATGTTACGGATATTCTCAGCGGAATAGCTCATATTACATTCTCTCCTTAAACCTGTTTTCAGCATCTCAGACGGTTACGTCTGCTAATACGCATGATCATTATGATATTATACTGCATTTTCTACCGATTGACAATGGTATTTTCTCAATCTTTCGGCATTTATTCTGAAATTGACCGGTCAAACCGCCCCCAAGATGACCGCTTTGACGGCATCAAAGGAATCCACCTCCCAGGTGGGACGGATGTGGGTGTCGTTGGGCTTGTGCTTGGGGTTGTACCAGATGGTGTCCAGGTTGCCGTTGACGCCCCCCAAAATGTCCGAGCTGAGGCCGTCGCCTACGATGACTGTCCGACGCCAGCGCTCCGGGGTCATGCCCAAATCGTGGTAGACCAGCTCAAAATAAGCACGCTCCGGCTTCCGGACGCCCATGACACCGGAGATGTACATTTTCTTGATATACTGCCGGATGGGCGACCGCTCCAACCGTCCCTCCTGTGCCTCTTTGATGCCGTTGGTGACGATGTACTGCTGACAATAGGGCGCCAGCGCCGCGCACAGTTCTTCCGCCCCCGGCAGCAGGATGCTGTTGCGCCCCAGGGCTTCGATGTACTGCTGATTGAGCTGGTTGGCGTCCAAATTTCTCAGCCCCAGCGCCTCCGCAAAGTCCCGGAAGCGGATGTATTCCAATTCCTCTAGAGAAATCTCACCCTTATCGAACCGCGCCCACAGCCGGTCGTTGAGACGCACGTAGGTCTGGATGTTCTCCTCGGTCTCCGGGATGCCGTTGGCACGGTACACCTCTCCCAACGCCAGGCGCTGGGACTGGTCGAAGTCGAACAAGGTGCGGTCGGCGTCAAATAAGATCACGTCATAGCGTTGTTTCATGTCAGTTCCTCCTGAACCCTTGCCGCCCTCTGTTCCCTATGGTACACTAGAGCCACGAAAGAACGAGGAGCGTGTATGTTATGTCTCAAACGGTACTCATCACCGGCGCCAGTCGGGGCATCGGGGCGGAGACCGCCCGTCGTTTTGCCGCCGGCGGTTATCAGGTCGCCGTCAACTATTTTCAGTCCAAGGACGCCGCCTTCGCCCTCTGTGACGAGATCGGCAACGGGGCGTTCCCGGTCTACGGGGACGTGTCCGACTCCGCCCAGGTGCGCGCCATGGTGGATGAGGTCTTTGCCCACGTTGACCACCTGGACGCCCTGGTCTGCAACGCCGGCATCAGCCTGCCGGGGATGCTCCTCCAGGACGTGACCGACCAGCAGTGGTCGGACGTGCTGTCGGTGGACGCCAGCGGGGTATTCTATGCCGTCCGGGCGGTCTTGCCCCATATGCTCCACCAGCACGCCGGACGGATCGTCACCGTCTCCTCCATGTGGGGACAGGTGGGCGGCGCCTGCGAGGTGGCCTACTCTGCCGCTAAGGGGGCGGTCATCGCCTTCACCAAAGCCCTGGCGAAAGAAGTGGCACCCTCCGGCATCCTGGTCAACTGCGTCGCCCCCGGCGTCATCGACACGGACATGCTCTCCATGGCCCCGCCGGAAGCCCGTGCCATGCTGGAGGAGGAGACCCCCATCGGTCGGCTGGGACAGCCGTCGGACATCGCCGAAGCGGTGTTTTACCTGGCCTCCCCGGCGTCCAGCTTTTTGACTGGGCAGGTCATTGCCCCCAACGGTGGTCTCATCATTTAAATCTAACTGGTTCTACTAGAACGCCACGCCTTTCGGCGTGGCGTTTCTGTTTTTGTTTTCAGAACTTATCCACCGTAACAGAGATAAGCAGATTGGGCACCAACCACAGCAGCAAGAACATCAGCATGTTCAGCGAGCTGAGGGACAAAAATGCCCCGATAAAGGTCAGATAAAGAGCCAGCACCAAGCCCACCACGGAAGCCAGGATGGTCAGGATGTTGTTCAGCCGCACCACCATCCGCAGACGGCGGGCGCCGATGATGGCTTCGGTGAAGGGCCCCAGCCCGTCCCGGCGCACCAAGGCGCCCAAGACCGGGTTGTGCTCCTGTCCCGGGTCGGACAGCTCGTAGCGGCGCTTGATCTCCGGGTACTCCATCTTATTGGTGGGCAGCTGGAACCGCCGGTGGAGCATGGCCGGGGTGATGTTGAAATCTCGGGTCACCAGCACCGGCTTCACGCCCGCTCGGATGAGGGACTGAAGGGCACTGCGGATTTTCCGAGGCTGTTCGTATTTCAAGGAGAAAATAGCCTGTAACTGGCCGTTGATGGCGCAGAAGATGGCCTCTTTCACGTACTCACCCTGCTGAAGGGGGATGTGCATGACGGTCATGAACCCAGCGGTGCCGATCATGACCTGTTCCCCACGGATGGTGGCCACCAGACCACCGGCTTCGTGGTAGTGCATAGAGTCCACTCGACGGAAGAAGCCGCCCTGGATATGTACCAGGTCACTGAACAGCTTGGTCAGCCCACTGCCCGACGCCTGGATCATGGAGGCGGTGCAGCCGGTGACCCGTTCCAGGGGGGTGCCGTTGAAGGTCTTGATGCCCTGGGACTTGACGCTGCCCACGGGGAACAGGTCGTCGTCCTTGAGCAGGATATTGGCATCCCCTTCCATGGACAGCACCCCGTCCCAACCGGCCAGAGCTACGGTACCGCTGAGCCGTTTGGTCAGGCGCAGGAAGGGCTGGCTGTAGGCCAGCATCCCGGCCAGGGGCGCACCGGCGGTCAGTGCCACGGACAGACACCAGAAGATGCGTTCCGGGTGCAGGCGACCCATGGAGGCGATAAGGGCGAAGAGGACAGCGGCCACAAAGACCAGGGGCACGAAGATCTGCTGGATGCGCTGGGCGCCGTCCGGGCTTTGAATTTGAGCCCCGAACTGCTCCGCCGTCCCAGACTCCTTGGCGAAGGCACTGCGTCCCTCCCATTTGTCACTGTCCAGGGTCACACGATAGGGGGAGGCGGACAGGCTGGCGGTCTCGCAGGCTTTCGCCAATCCTTTCTTCCGGTCATACAACCCCCACAGGCAAGCCAGGATGGAGCAGGATGCCAACGCCGAGAAGGGCAGCAGGCCTTCCCGTCCCACCAGGCAGTACCAGATGTTGTCCAGCAACGTGGCAACCACGCTGCAAACGGTCAAGGTGTGGGCACCGATGCGCCCGCGCTTGGGTGCAGTGATGCCCAGCCACAGCACGTCCAGCCCCAACAGGCAGGCCACGCCCATACCCCACAGCAGGATCCCGGCGGTGACCCGGGTCTCCACCTGGAAGAACTGGGGCAGCGGCAGGGTGCCGTCGGCAGCGATGGTCAGGTAGAGCAGCACCACGCACAAGGCGAACAGGGCGCGGATGCGGAATTTCATCTTGCTCAGCCCCTTGCTGTACCGTTTGGCCAGCTCGCTGGGGGGGATATCCTCCTCCGGCTTGATGAGGCGGCGGGGCTTGCGCTCCTTGTGCCACTTTTTCCGCCGGACGGGTTTTTCTTCGTCGGTGGCGGGAATATACTTCTCCTGCAGCTCTTCCTCCGGATCCAGCGGTTCCGACTGCTCATACATCTCGTCGGCGTAGTGCAGGGCTTTCTCGGTCACCCGTCCTACTACGTCCCGGAAGGGCTTGAGCTTGGAGACAGGCATCTGGATGACGTTATCCAGCTCGCCCTCTTCCGACGGCTCCTGTGCCTTGGGGATGAGGGTGCGCTTCCAGTTCCGGACGGTGGCTTCTACTGCCTTTTTCCGCCGCACCTTCTTCCGTGCCTTCTCCGCCTTCGCCTCCTGGTGCGCACGCGCCTTGCGCATCTGCGCCGCCCGTTCCTCCTGTTTCCGCAGTGTCTCCTCGCTGTAGGTGTCTCCCAACGCGGAGGTCACCTGCTCCTGGATGAACCGCTCGGTCTCCTCCTGCTCCTCCTCCGATTCCACATCGTCCTCGGGCACAGGGACCGCCTCCGGTTCCTCTTCTGCCTCAGCAGCCTCCGGTTCTTCTCCGGCCGCTTCCTCGGTCTCCTGGACAGGCGGGGTGTACTGCTCCTCCAGAGCTTCCTCTAAGATCTCTTCCAGATCGTACTGCGGCTCCTCTGTCTCTTCCGGCTGAGGGATCTTCTTGGTCTCCTGTTCCGGTTCCGCCGCCAGCACATCGTTTCTTGTTTCGTCCTTCATGGCTCTCCTCAATAGGCGTTCCGCCCTCAGCTCAGCCGCTGGCGCACTGCTTCATAGAGCAGGATGGCCGCCGCAGCCGAGGCGTTCAGGGAATTGATCTTCCCTTTCATGGGGATACTGACAGTAAAATCGCAGGTCTCTGCCACCAAACGGCTCATGCCGCTGCCCTCGCTGCCGATGACGATGGCGGCCGGACCCTTCAGATCCGCTTCATACAGGGACGTGTTCCCGTTCATCTCCGCACCGAAGATCCACACGCCCCGCTTTTGCAGCTCCTTCATCAGCGCCGTCAGGTTGGGCACCCGGGCCACCGGGATGTGGGACACGGCACCGGCGGAGGTCTTGGCCACGATGGCGGTCAGACCGGCACTGCGCCGCTTGGGGATGACCACCCCGTGGGCGCCTGCGCACTCCGCCGTCCGGATGACCGCACCCAGGTTGTGGGGGTCGGACAGCTCGTCGCAGATGACGATCAGGGGCGCTTCCCCCCGCTCCTCCGCCCGCTGGAAGATGTCCTCGATGGAGGCGTACTCCCGGACGGCAGCCACGGCAATGACGCCCTGATGGGCGTGAGTGCGGGACATCTCGTCCAGCTTCCGCCGGTCGGCGTTGACCACCACCACGCCGTTGGCACGGGCGGTGTTGGCGATGTGGCCGAGGGCACTGTCGGTGTCCCCCTTGGCCAGGTAGATCTTATCAATAGCGGTGCCGGCACGCAGTGCCTCGATGACCGCGTTGCGTCCTTCAATGACGCCATCCGCTTCGGCATCCTGCTGGGGCGGGCGTTTGCGGTATTCTTTCATCGTTTCTTCAACTCACTTTATCAGTCTCAGCTGGCATCCCCCACAGTTGGGTGGATGCACATAGAGATTATTATAACATAAAAAACGACGCAGAAAAAGCACTATGCTTCCTGTTTTTCCCGCTGTTTTTTACAGTTTATTCACTTTCCATTCCTTGTATTTGTCTAACCCGTATGTTAAGATTAGAAACACATTATGGATTCATCCTCTGGAAGAAGGTTTTGCCTTGAAGTTAAACAACAACAAAAAGAATTCCGGCGGCAAGAAGAACTCCCCCAACATCATGGGACTGATCTCCCTGGTGGTCTGGGCGCTCATCATCACCGCTCTGCTCAACTACTTTTTCTCCTTCGCCTCCACCGCCAATGCAGTCGAGGTGAAATTCAGCGACTTCATCACCCTGGTCAAGGAAGACAAGGTGGAAGAGGTGAAGCTGGAGAGCAACAAGTATACATTCACCTTGAAAAAGGAAGCGCAGCGGGGCTGGCTGACGGAGTACTACGCCGATGACAAGGACGTAGACCCAGCCAAGGCGGAGATGCCCACCCTCTACACCGCCCCTCTGAACTACACCGATTTCGCGCTGCTGTTAGACCAGCACAAGGTGGTCTACTACACCCCATACCAATCGGACAGCGCCATCACCAACTTCCTCCTGACCTATCTCCTGCCCATGGCCATCATGGTGGTCGCCATGATCTTCATCTTCCGGATGCTGGGCTCCAAGATGGGCGGCGGCTTGGGCAGCGTGGGCAAGTCCAACGCCAAGATGTATGTGGAAAAGTCCACCGGCGTCACCTTCCGTGACGTGGCCGGTCAGGACGAGGCCAAGGAATCCCTGGAGGAGATCATCGACTTCCTCCACAACCCGGACAAATACACCGCCATCGGCGCAAAGCTCCCCAAGGGCGCCCTGCTGGTGGGCAGCCCCGGCACCGGCAAGACCTTGCTGGCCAAAGCGGTGGCAGGCGAGGCAAAAGTGCCTTTCTTCTCCATCTCCGGCTCCGACTTTGTGGAGATGTTCGTGGGCGTGGGCGCCAGCCGTGTCCGTGACCTGTTCAAGGAAGCATCTAAAATGGCTCCCTGCATCATCTTCATCGACGAGATCGACACCATCGGCAAGAGCCGTGACAACCGCATGGGCGGCAACGACGAACGGGAACAGACCCTGAACCAGCTGCTGGCCGAGCTGGACGGCTTCGACCCCTCCAAGGGCGTCATCGTCCTGGGCGCCACCAACCGTCCCGAGGTGCTGGATAAAGCCCTCCTCCGTCCCGGCCGTTTCGACCGGCGCATCATCGTAGACCGTCCCAACCTGGCCGGCCGTCTGGCCACCCTGCAAGTGCATACCCGAAACATCCGGCTGGCAGAGGACGTAGACCTGAACAAGATCGCCCAGGCCACCGCCGGCTGCGTGGGCGCGGATTTGGCCAACCTGGTCAACGAAGCCGCCCTCCGTGCCGTCCGCATGGGGCGCAAGGCGGTCAATCAGAACGACCTGCTCACCTCCTTTGAAGTGGTCATCGCCGGTACCGAAAAGAAGGGCACCGTGCTGACCGAACAGGAGAAGAAGCTCATCGCCTACCACGAGGTGGGCCACGCCCTCATCGCCGCCCGGCAGAAGGGCACGGAACCGGTGAGCAAGATCACCATCGTCCCCCACACCCAGGGCGCCCTGGGCTACACCATGCAGACGCCGGAGGAGGAGAAGTTCCTCAACAGCAAGGAAGAACTTTTCAGCCGCATCCGCATCCTGCTGGGGGGCCGCGCGGCGGAAGAAGTGGTTTTCCATACCGCCACCACCGGCGCCAGCAACGACATCGAGCGCGCCACTGACCTGGCACGGAAGATGGTCACCATGTTCGGCATGAGCGACACCTTTGGCATCATGGGTCTGGCCACCGTGAAGAGCCAGTACCTGGACGGCGCGTACGGCATGGACTGCGCCCAGGACACCGCCGCCCTGGCAGATCGGGAGATTCAGAAGATTTTGAACCAGTGCTTCCTGGACGCCAAGAATATGCTGCGCACCGACCGGGAGATGCTGGACAAGATTGCCTCCTATCTGCTCAAGAAGGAGACCATCACTGGTCAGGAGATGATGGCCATCATCGAAGGCCGCGACCCGGCATTGGTGGACAACTACGGCACCAACCCCAACGCCCGGCTGGAGAATCGCGCTCAGCCTAAGGCGGACGCCAGCGGCGTAGAGCCTCCCGCACGGCACATCCGGATGATGGATGAGCCGCCCCAGCACCCCGGTCTGCCGGAGGACACGGAAGAGCCGAAGGACACATCGCCCGACGACTCCACCGACCTGTAACCCATTTCAAACAAACCGCCGCAAGGAATCGGATTTTTTGCGGCGGTTTTCCTTGCGTTCCGGCAGAAAAGCACGTATAATGGACGCTAACACCACACTGTGTGATTTCTAATTATCTTGAGAAAGAAAGGAACGGGGCGTGCTCCGTAGGTAGTTTGCCATGTTGATCCGTCAATTTTTCGCAGAAAAAAAGTGTGTCCTCTCCCTGGAAGTGTTCCCGCCTAAGACGGAACCGGGCTGGAAAAAGCTCCAGCACCTGCTGCGGGAGGCCAAGAAAATGGACCCGTCCTTTATCAGCATCACCTGCAGTGCCGGCGGCAGCGGCACCGCTGGCATCCCCACCTCCCAGGTGGCCGCCTTTGTGAAGAATGAGGTGCAGATCGAGCCCCTAACCCACATCACCTGCGTGGGCAGCAGCGAGGCCGATCTGAACGACAACCTCCAGCACCTGATGGCCTCCGGCATCCGGAACATCATGTGCCTGCGGGGGGACATCAACCCAGAGCTGCCCCTGCACAAGGACTTCCTCCACGCCAGCGACCTGGCCGCCTATATCCAGAAGCACTATGGCTGCTTTGGCCTCTCTGGCGCCTGTTATCCCCAGCATCATCCGGAAGCGGCCAGCCTGCTGGAGGACGTGCAGAACCTGAAGATCAAAGAGGAAGCCGGCGTCACCCACCTGGTCTCCCAGCTTTTCTTTGACAACACCTATTACTATCGCTTCACCAACCTGGCTCGGAAGATCGGCGTCACCTCCCCTATCTCGGTAGGCGTCATGCCCATCGCCAAGAAGGTTCACATCAAGAATGTGGTTCAGCTCTCCGGCGCCACCATCCCCACCCGCTTCGGCGCTCTGCTGAACAAGTGGCAGGATGATCCGGACGGTCTGTTCAAGGCCGGCACCGACTACGCCATCGAGCAGTGTCGGGACATGATGGAGTGCGGCGCCGACGGCATCCACATTTACGCCATGAACAACCTGGACGTGGTCTCTCGGGTCTACGAGGGCATCAAGGATCTGCTGTAAAAAACAACGCTCGCCGGACAACCTGATATAACACGCAAAAAATCCTCCGTATCTTCATACGGAGGATTTTCTTTTATTCAGCTTGACCACACCGGTCATGACCAGGGCAAACAGGATAAAGAACAGAGCACCAGCCACCCCGACGATGAGGTTCGGCACGCTGGGCGACAGGACGTGGGTGGAACGCTCCGGCGCAGCGGGGTCATATTTGACCAGAAAGGTGGTGCCCACCTGCTTGGTGCTGTCCACCGTGCCATAGATCTCCCCAGCATAGACGGTTCCGCCGACCGTGTACCGATAATCCACATCATACACCGTCTTGCTGCCGGACCGGATGCCGCTGCGCTCCCTCCGCTGTTCCACCGCCACCACCGTGGCGGTCTCCACAGGCCAGTCCACCTGACGGCAGCATTCCACATAAAACTGGACGCTCTGCATCATAAAATACAGTCCCACCACCGCGAACAGGAGGCCGACGCCTTTCCAAACAAGGGAACGGTTCATTCAAACTGTTCCGGGTCGTAGTTCACCTTGCGGTTTTGGGTAAACTCCTCTTCCGGCTGCTGCGGCTGCCAGTCCTGGGACTCACCCTGACTCTCCTTCAGGTAACGGTAATACTCCGTCATGGTGGACTGATAATAAGGCACGACGTAGAACAGCAGCAGCCCAAAGGCCAGGGAGGACAGCAGGAACCAGCCGATAAAGCTCAGCTGCAAAACGAACAACTCTCCCTTATGCCCCCGCATCATCTCCTGGCTGGCGTCGATGGCCTCCCGGCCGGTGTATTCCGGGTGGTCACACATGATATAGTAGACCTGGGAATAGGACAGGGCCTTGACGATGCCGGGGATGACAAAGAGCAGCGACCACAGGAAGGTGAAGATCGCGGACAGGAACCCGGCAAAGAAGGTGTTGACGAAGTTCTGGAAGGGCTGGAACAGGTCGCCCACCTCTGCCGGCTCCCGATAGGACAGCTTCAGGAACACCAGCGCCACACCGGTCTCCAACGGCCCCAGGATGATCAGTTCGCCCACGGCGACCACCATGGAGGACGCCGCCAACAGCACATAAGCCACCAGCAGAGCCAGGATGGCGATGCCCCAGTTCCCCCGCAGGTTCTCTTTGGCGTTGGCTTTGAGCAATGCTCGCATACAAAACACTCCTTTCATCGCTTCTCGCGATGCCATTTTCTCGTTCTCCCCGTATTGTACTGGACTGGACGGGCGGACGCAAGGGGGAGAAAATTTTTTCACCGCGTTTTGCGCACTTTTGAAGTCTATTTGCTAAGCAAACACCTGTCTATCCGCTCTTTCCGGTATCTTCTCAGAAAATCGTTAGCACTCACGCAAAAAGAGTGCTAAATATTCACGATTTGTTCATGACTTGTTCATAATTCTATTCTATATTATGGGCAGATTAAAGGAGGACCTAAGGTTCAAGAGACCGGGTCCAGAAAGGAAGCAATTATGATGATGTACAGCATGACCCCCTTTGGACGCAACAACAGCCTGTCCAACTTTTTTGACAACTTTGACCGCCACTTCTTCGGTGGCATGAACACCCCCGATTTCACCTCCTTCCGCACCGACATCCGGGAGGACGGCGACCACTACGTGCTGGACGCTGACCTGCCTGGCTTTGACCGGGAGGACATTCATCTGGAGCTTCAGGGCGATGTTCTGACCATCACCGCACAGCACAACAACGAGAAGGAGGACAAGGACGAGGAAGGCAAGTATCTGTGCCGCGAACGTTCCACCAGCTCCTTCACCAGAAGTTTCGATGTCTCCGGCATCGACACCGAGAAGATCACCGCCGCCTATGACAAGGGCGTCCTGACCCTGAGCCTGCCCAAGCAGACCGAAGAGGTCCCCGCCAGCCGCAGGATTGAGATCCAGTAAATCACCAAAATGCAAGCATTTTGGTGAGGTTGCAGCCTGGTGCATGACCTGACTGCCTAGCACGCTGACCGTTCCGGAAACGTGCGCTTGATGTTATCTGAAGCAGGGGACGGATTCCGTCCCCTGTTCCACATTTCCATTTGATTGACCCTACTCCGAAGAGGAGGTTTTGATATGAACCAGAAAAACTTTACCCAGAAATCCCAGGAAGCCATCCAAGCCGCTCAGATGCTCTCCCGTGAATATGGCAACCCCCAAATTGAGCAGGCACACCTGCTCTACGCCCTGCTGGATCAGGAAAACGGTCTGATCCCCCAGCTGGTCACCAGCATGGGTCCTGACCCCGCCAGCCTGAAAGCCGCCGTCAAGGCGGAGCTGCAGCGGATGCCCAGAGTGGGCGGCGCTGGCCGGGAGGCGGACAAGGTCTACATCTCCCGGGATATGGATCGCGCCTTGACCCGTGCTGACGAGATCGCCGGTGAGATGAAGGACGAGTTCCTGTCTGTGGAACATCTGTTCCTCGGCCTCATCGACGCCGCTGACTCCACCCTGAAAAAGCTGTTCCAGACCTATCACATCACCAAGGAAGCCGCCCTGAACTCCCTGTCTCAGGTGCGCGGCAACCAGCGTGTGACCTCCGACAACCCGGAGGAGACCTATGACGCCCTGAAAAAATACGGCTTCGACCTGGTGGAACGGGCAAAGCAGAACAAGCTGGACCCGGTCATCGGCCGAGACGATGAAATTCGTAACGTCATCCGTATCCTGTCCCGTAAGACGAAAAATAACCCTGTGCTGATCGGCGAACCTGGCGTCGGTAAGACCGCCGTGGTAGAAGGTCTGGCACAGCGTATCGTCCGGGGCGACGTGCCCAAGAGCCTCCAGGATAAGACCATCTTCTCCCTGGATATGGGTGCTCTGGTGGCAGGCGCCAAGTACCGTGGTGAATTTGAAGAACGTCTGAAGGCCGTTCTGAACGAAGTCCGCAAGAGCGAAGGCAAGATTTTGCTCTTTATCGACGAACTGCACACCATCGTAGGCGCCGGCAAGACCGAAGGCTCCATGGACGCCGGCAACCTGCTGAAACCTATGCTGGCTCGTGGTGAGCTGCACTGCATCGGTGCCACCACCTTGAATGAATACCGTCAGTATATCGAAAAGGACGCCGCTCTGGAACGTCGTTTCCAGCCTGTCATGGTGGCAGAACCCACCGTCGAAGACACCATCGCCATCCTCCGTGGCCTGAAAGAGCGGTACGAAGTGTACCACGGCGTCAAAATCCACGACAGCGCCATCATCGCCGCTGCCACCCTGTCCAACCGGTACATCACCGACCGGTTCCTGCCGGACAAGGCCATTGACCTGGTGGACGAAGCCTGCGCCATGGTGCGGACTGAAATGGACTCTATGCCCACCGAATTGGATGTCATTTCCCGTAAGATCATCCAGCACGAGATTGAAGAAGCTGCCCTCCAGAAGGAAGACGACCAGCTGAGCAAGGAACGTCTGGCGACCATCGAGAAGGAACTGTCCGATATGCGGGAGGAGTTCAACGCCAAGAAGGCCCAGTGGGAGAATGAAAAGAACGCCATTGAAAAGGTGCAGAAGATCCGTGAGGACATCGAAGCGGCCAACGCCCAGATGGAACAGGCGGAACGGGAATACAACCTGGAAAAGGCCGCCGAGCTGAAATACGGCAAGCTGCCTGAGCTGAAAAAGCAGCTGGCGGAAGAAGAGAACATCGCCAACGAGGGCAAGAAGCGCAGCCTGCTCCGTGACCGTGTCACCGACGGCGAGATCGCCCTCATCATCGAACGCTGGACCGGCATCCCCGTGGCAAAGCTCATGGAGGGCGAACGAGAGAAGCTGCTGCACCTGGACGACATCCTCCACAAGAGAGTCATCGGCCAGGATGAAGCGGTCAACCGCGTCTGCGAGGCCATCCTCCGCAGCCGTGCCGGCATCCAAGACCCCAACCGTCCCATCGGCTCCTTCCTGTTCCTGGGTCCCACCGGCGTGGGCAAGACGGAACTGGCCAAGGCGTTGGCGGAAGCCCTGTTCGACAGTGAGAAGAACATGGTGCGTATCGACATGAGCGAGTACATGGAAAAGTACTCCGTCTCTCGGCTCATCGGTGCGCCTCCGGGATATGTGGGCTACGAGGAAGGCGGTCAGCTGACCGAAGCCGTCCGTCGCCGTCCCTACTCCGTCGTCCTGTTCGACGAGGTGGAGAAGGCACACCCCGATGTGTTCAACGTCCTGCTCCAGGTGTTGGATGACGGTCGTATCACCGACAGCCAAGGCCGTACCGTGGACTTCAAGAACACCATCATCATCCTCACCTCCAACCTGGGCAGCCAGTACCTGCTGGATGGCATCGACGCCAACGGCGAGATCAGTGCAGAGGCCAAGCGCCAGGTGGAGGAGCTGCTGAAGCGCTCCTTCCGTCCGGAATTCCTGAACCGTCTGGACGAGATCGTGTTCTACAAGCCGCTGACCCGTGAGAATATCTACGGTATCATCGACCTGCTGCTCTCTGGCCTGAACAAGCGCCTGGAGGACAAGCAGATTCGGGTGGAAGTGACCGAAGCGGCCAAGGACTTCATCGTAGCCGAGAGCTACGACCCTGCCTTCGGCGCCCGTCCCCTCCGTCGGTATATCCAACACACCATCGAGACCCTCATCGGTCGGAAGATCATCGCCGAGGATTTGGCACCCGGCACCGTGCTCACCGTCGACCTGGACGGGAACACCCTCTTTATCCGTTAATCTTGCACGATGTATTCGTTGCACTCCTACTTTGGGGGCTGCCACTGCGGCAGCCCCCTTTCCATATCATGCAAACCATCCCCCTCCCTTGTCAACCCTCCTCCACTATGCTACAATGATCCTATTCCGTAGGATTTTGCATCGTTTTGGAGGGGTTTTCTATGTTTTTCTCCGGCCAGCTGGCTCGGTTTCATCATTGGCAGCACCGTGACCTGTGGGCATTCTGCAAGTGGGTCGCCCTGTCCGTGCTGGTGGGCGGCACGGTGGGGCTGGTAGGCTCTGCCTTCGCCTTCTGCCTGTCCCAAGTGACCGCCTTCCGGCAGGCGCACTTCTGGGTGCTCTTCTGCCTGCCCCTGGCCGGTCTGGTCATCTTGGCGCTATACCACGTCCTGAACATGGACAACGACGGCGGCACCGAGTTCATCCTGGCCTCCGTCCGAGACGCCCGACAGCTCCACGTCCGCCAGGTGCCCCTCATCTTCGCCGCCACCGTCCTCACCCACCTGACCGGCGGCAGCGCTGGCCGAGAAGGGGCGGCGTTGCAGATTGGAGGCAGCATGGGCAACAAGCTGGGGCAGCTGCTGCACCTGGACGACCGGGACGAGCGGATGATCACCATGGCCGGTATGGCCGCCGGCTTCTCCGCCCTCTTCGGCACCCCCATCGGCGCGGCCGTCTTCGCCATGGAGGTGGAGAGCGTGGGCGCCATGTATTACTCCGCCATCGTCCCCTGTTTCCTCTCCGCCCTGGTGGCCAAATGGGTGGCCAGCGCCTTAGGCATCGCCGCCACCAGCTTCACCCTGGCCTCCGCCCCCCACCTGACCCCGGTGGTGCTGTTGCAGCTGCTGGTGTTGGGCGTCCTGTGCGCCTTCGCCGCCGCGCTGTTCTGTGAGGCTATGGAGCAGGGGGGCAAGTTGTACAGCCGCTTCCTCCACAACCGCTGGGTTCGCGTGGTAGTGGGCGGCATCCTGGTCATCCTGCTCACCCTGGCCGTAGGCAACACCGACTACAACGGCGCTGGCATGGAGGTCATCGTCCGAGCCATCGCCGGGGAGGCGGTGCCCTATGCGTTCCTGTTAAAAATCCTCTTCACCGTCCTCACCCTCCGCTCCGGCTTCCGCGGCGGCGAGATCGTCCCCGCCTTCTTCATCGGCGCTACGTTCGGCTGCACGGTGGGGCCGCTGGTGGGATTGCCCCCAGAGTTTTCCGCGGCGGCAGGCATGATGGCCGTCTTCTGCGGCGTCACTAACTGTCCCCTGACCTCCATCGTCCTGGGCTTTGAGCTGTTCGCCGGGGTGGGCATCGTACCCATGGCGCTGACCATTGCCGTGTCCTATATGCTCTCCGGCTACGGTGGGCTGTACCACGAGCAGCACATCCTCTACTCCAAATCCAAGTCCCTCTACATCCACCAGAACACCGGCGAGGTATACGAGGACGAGGAAAAACACCTGCCCAAGGAGTCCCACGACGAGCTGGACTAAATCAAACACAACCTACCATTCTCAAAAATGCTCGCATTTTTGAGAAGATTGCAGCCTGGTGCATGCACTCACTCTGTCGGGAGGTTCGCCACCTGTAAAACAGGTGGCGCCTACGCTACCAATGTGCCCCCGGCACATTGGCTTAACGCTGCGGCACTTACCAGTCTGAGAAGAGAAAAAACTGACGTACATGGCCCAGGCCACCCTCTCTTGCCCTTTGGGCAATTCACCTTGCGCCGCCAGTTTTTTCAGATTTAACTTTATTCCGGCATCCTGCCGGAACTCTGCGAGACTTTTCATAGTTTACCGTTTTTTCGGTATGAAGGTGGAAAAACCTGTATAGAATAACCGTAACCCCTTTTTACGGAAAGGATGAACGGATTATGACAGGCTGTGATTTGACTCGCCAGGCACAGAACGCTCTGCGTCTGGCACGGGAAAGCTCTGCCCAGCTGGGGCATGGCTATGTGGGAAGTGAACATCTCTTGCTGGGACTGCTCCGAGAGCCCCAGGGCGCCGCCGCTCGCGCTCTGACCGCCGCTGGCATCCAGGAGACCGCCGTCCAGACCGCCATCGCCGGTCTGGTGGGGGTGGGCACCCGTGGCTGCGGTCCCTCCATGGGCTTGACCCCTCGATGCCGCCGCATCATCCAGATCGCCGCCCAGGAGAGCAAACGGCTGGGCAGCCGTCTGGTGGGGACGGAGCATCTCCTCATCGGCATCCTGCGAGACGGCGACGGCTCCGCCGCCCGCATCTTGGGCGGCAGCGGAGCCGACCTGCGCAAGCTCTACGGTGGGTTGTACGCCGCCTTTGGGGAGTCCAGCGGTTCCAGCCCCTATCGTGGACGGGCGAAGGACTACGAAGCCCCCAGGGAGTCCCGTCTGCTGGAGCAGTTCACCCGGGATATGACCCGTATGGCCGCTGCCGGTCACCTAGACCCGGTATCCGGCCGAGAGGAAGAGCTGGAGCGGGTCATTCAGATCTTATGCCGCCGGACAAAGAACAACCCGGTGCTGCTGGGCGAACCGGGCGTGGGCAAGACCGCCGTAGCAGAAGCCCTGGCACAGCGCATCGCCAACGGTCAAGTGCCGCCCGCCCTGAGCCACTGCGCCCTGCTGTCGCTGGACTTGCCCGCCACCGTAGCCGGCACCAAGTACCGGGGCGAGTTCGAGGACCGGGTGAAGCGCATCTTGAAGGAAGTCCAGCGTGTGGGCAACATCATCCTCTTTTTGGACGAACTGCACACCATCATCGGCGCCGGCAGTGCGGAAGGCTCCATCGACGCAGCCAACATCTTGAAACCAGCGCTGAGCCGTGGGGAGATTCAGGTGCTGGGTGCCACCACCCAGGAGGAATATCGGAAATTCATCCGCAAGGACGCCGCCTTAGAACGCCGGTTCCAGCCAGTGCAGCTGGAACCGCCCACCCCAGCGGTGGCCAAGACCATCTTGGCCACCCTGCGCCCCCGGTACGAGTCCTATCACGGGCTGGTCATCACCGACGAGGCCATCGACGCCGCCGTCACCCTGTCCCAGCGCTACCTGCCCGACCGGAACCTGCCGGACAAAGCCATCGACCTGATGGACGAGGCAGCCGCCTGCGTGAAGATCGGCGGGGCCAAGGAGCCGGAGGACTGCTCCAATTTGGAACAGCGGCGGAAGGCGACCATCTCCGCCTTGGAACAGGCCATCCGAGGGCAGGATTTTGAGCAAGCCGCCTTGCTGCGGGACGCCGAAGTGAGCTTCCGCCACCAGTTGGAGGAGGCGCAGCAGCGGTGGAAAGCCGCTCGCACCCATGCCCCGCTGACGGTGGACGGAGACGCCATCGCCCAGGTGCTCTCCCGCTGGACGGGGATCCCGGTGACCGCTCTGACCCAGGACGAAGCCAGCCGCCTGCTCCACCTGGAGGACACCCTCCACCGGCGGGTCATCGGTCAAAAGACCGCCGTCCACAGCATCGCCGCCGCCATCCGCCGCAGCCGTGCCGGATTGCAGGAGGAAAACCGTCCCGTCGGCTCCTTCCTCTTCGCCGGTCCCTCAGGCGTGGGCAAGACCGAGCTGTGCCGGAGTCTGGCGGAGTGCCTGTTCGGCAGCGAGGACGCTCTGCTGCGGTTGGATATGTCTGAGTATATGGAGGCCCAGAGCGTGTCCCGTCTCATCGGCTCGCCCCCCGGCTACGTGGGCTACGAGGAAGGCGGTCGACTGACGGAGGCCATCCGGAAGCGTCCCTATCGGGTGGTGCTCTTCGACGAGCTGGAAAAAGCTCACCCGGACGTGTGGAACCTGCTGCTGCAAATCCTGGAAGACGGCGTGCTGACCGACTCCCAGGGGCAGAAAGCGGACTTCCGCAACGCCATCCTCATCATGACCACCAACGCCGGCGCGGAAGTGCTAGCCTCCGCCGCCCGCCCCTTAGGCTTCTCCCCCACCCAGCCCGGCGACGCGGAAAAGGCACTGCAGGCTGCCCTGCGCAAGGTGTTCCGACCGGAGTTTTTGAACCGCATCGACGAGATCATCTGCTTCCAACCCCTGTTAGAGGAGGAAGTGCAGGAGATCGCGACACTGATGCTGAACCAGTCCCGAAAGCGCCTGCAAAAGCAGCACATCACCGTGACCTACACCCAGCAGGCGCTGGCCACCGTCACCCAGCAAGGCCACGACTCCACCTACGGCGTCCGCCCCATGCGGCGCTACCTGCGGCAGGCGCTGGAGAACCCGGCGGCGGAGCTGCTGTTGGAGGGACGTTTGTGTCCGGGGAGTGGGTTGACCGTGGACGCGGAGGGCGGAAAACTGACTTTGAGTGTGAAGGCGCCTACGTTGGCGCTGGCGGAACCGGAATAACGCTCGTATCATAAAAAAGAACCACGTAATGTGAATAAAAAACATTACGTGGTTCTTCTATTAAAACATATAGCATATCGGAGGGAGAACCCCCGGCGAGGGTTCTCCCTCTTTTCAGCGGAGCTGAAAATTCACCCACTCCTGCGCTTTAGAAGTACAGGGGAGTTTCGCCGTCTGCGGACGGCGACCAAGGGCTTCGCCCCTGGACCCTAGTCGCTTTTGCAAAAGCTCCGCAAAACTTAAATCGCCCTGCGGGGCTCGGTCTCCGTTAGGTTTTACTTTCCAGCGATGATCTCCTCGATCAAGTCCCGTTCATCCATATGGTACTTCACGCCCTTGATCTCCTGATAGTCCTCATGCCCCTTCCCGGCCAGCAGGATGATGTCCCCTTTCTGGCCGATGGACATACAATAGGCGATGGCTTCCTTCCGGTCGGGGATGGTCACATATTCCCCGTCCGCCTTGTGGACGCCCACCAGGATGTCGTTGATGATGTCCATAGGCTCCTCGTTTCTGGGGTTGTCGCTGGTGACCACGGTCAGGTCAGCCAGGCGGCTGGACACCTCGCCCATCTCGTACCGGCGGGATTTTGCCCGGTTGCCGCCGCAGCCGAACATACAGATGATGCGCTTGGGGCCATAGGCACGGATGTTGGTCAGCAGGGCTTCCAGCGCCATGGCGTTGTGGGCGTAGTCGATCATCAGGGTATAGTCGCCGGGGGTCGGATAGATTTCCAGACGACCCTTGACCTGGATGGTGTTCAGGGCGTCCAAAATCGCCTGCTGGGCGATGCCCAGATGACGGCAGAGGGCGATGGCGGCCAAGGAGTTGTAAACGGTGAAGTCACCGGGAATGTCCACATGGACGGTATAGTGTTCCAGGCCGTCCAGGTCGTACTGGACGCCCAGGTAACCGGGCTGATGGATGCGCTGGACGTTCCTCGCACGCAGGTCGGCGTTCTCGCCCATGCCGAAGGTCTCCAGCTGGCAGGTGTGACCGGCCATGACCTGTTCCAGGTAGTCGGCGTCAGCGTTGGCGATGCCGATCTTACAGTTACGGAAAAGCATCCCCTTGCACTGGATGTATTCCTCCATGCTCTCATGCTCGCCGGGGCCGATGTGATCCGGTTCCAGGTTGGTGAAGATGGCATAGTCGTACTGGAAGCCTGCCACACGGCTGAGCTTCATAGCCTGGCTGGACACCTCCATGACCACATAGCGGATGCCCGCCTGCACCATCTCCGCAAAATATTTCTGCACCAGGAAGGACTCCGGCGTGGTGTTCAGGGAGGGGATATGCTTGTCACCGATGATGGCTTCGATGGTGCCGATCAGGCCGGTGGGCAGACCGGCCTTTTCCAGGATGCCCCGAATCATGTAGGTGGTGGTGGTCTTGCCCTTGGTGCCGGTGACGCCGATGGTGGTCAGCTTTTCCGCCGGATGGCCGTACCAGGCGGCGGCCAGCTCAGCCAGAGCCACACGGCTGTTGTCCACCTTGAGCACAGTGATGTGCTCCGGCACCTTCACGTCCTGCTCCACCACCAGCGCCACAGCGCCCTTTTCCAGCACGTCAGGAATGTATTTGTGGCCGTCAGTGACCGCACCGGGCAGGCAGAGGAAGATACAGCCGGGAACGGCCTTTCGAGAGTCGTAGATGACTTCAGTGATGTCCTGTTCCAGGCTGCCCTGGAGCAGAGTATAATTCATACGGAAAATCAGGTCGATCAGTTTCATATATCAAAATCCTTTCTGAGCCATAACGCTCCTTACAGGTCGATTTCTCCTTCAAACACCGTGGTGGCCGGGCCGGTCATAAAGATGCTGCCGTCAGTGATCTCAATGTTCAAATCGCCGCCCAGGAGATGCACCGTCACGTTCCGGTCGCACAGCCCGTTCCGCCAAGCGGCATAAGCCGTGGCGCAGGCGCCGGTCCCGCAGGCCAGCGTCTCTCCGGCCCCACGCTCCCAGACCCGCATCTGGACGTTGTGCCGATCCAGCACCTTCACAAACTCCGTGTTGGTTCGGTCGGGGAACATCTCATGGTGTTCAAACAGGGGGCCGATCTTCTCGATCTCCAGTCCATCCACGTCATCGCACCAGACCACTGCGTGGGGGTTGCCCATGGAAACACAGGTCATCACCCACTCCTTGCCGCCTACCGTCACCGGCTGACCGATGACCGGATCGCCCATGCCCACCACGGGGATGGCGTCCGCCTGGACGGAGGGTTCGCCCATGTCCACCTTGACCCAGGTGACCACGCCGTCCTCTACCGTCAAATCCAGGTATTTCAACCCGCCCTTGGTCTCCACGGAGATGTTGGTCTTATCGGTCAGACCCTTGTCATAGCAGAACTTGGCCACACAGCGGATGCCGTTGCCGCACATGGCGCCCTCGCTGCCGTCGGAGTTGTACATAGCCATACGGAAGTCCGCCTGGTCGGAGGGGCAGATGAGGATGAGCCCATCGGAGCCAATGCCGAAGTGCCGGTCGCTGAGCTTCCGCGCCACGCCGTTTGGGTCTGGCAGGGGCTGTTGGGTACAGTCCACATAGATATAGTCATTGCCGCAGCCGTGCATTTTTGTAAATTTCATGGACACTGCTCCTTTCGAGTCAATGCGAATGCAGAAGTATACCACATATTATAATATAATTCCCCCCGTTGTAAAGCGTGGATTGTCACGATTTTTGCGATACAGCACTTTTTCTCTTGCAGTTTTTCACAGAATCTTTTATAATGAAAAATAGACGAAATAACGGACACTACCCCATACCGTGTCCGGTTGGGAGATTCAGAATCATGGCTAGAAAAGACCCGCGCAACACCCGCCGCAAAATCGTCACCGCCGCCTGGAAGCTGTTCTACGAGCAGGGATACGACCGGACGACCGTGGATCAGATCATCCTGGAATCCGGCACCTCCAAAGGTTCGTTTTATCACTATTTCAGCGGGAAAGATGCGCTCTTATCCTCTCTTTCCTCTCTTTTTGACGACAAATACGAGGAATTGATGCAGGAGATCGATCCGGAGATGAACAGCTTTGACAAGCTGATGCTGCTCAACCGAGAGCTGTTCCAGGTCATCGAGGACACGGTTTCCGTGGACTTGATGAGCCGGATGTACGCCACCCAGCTGACCACAATGGGAGAAAAGCATCTGTTAGACCAAGGACGCACCTATTATAAACTGCTGCGCAAGATCTCTCAGGAGGGGCAGCAGCGCGGTGAGATCGCCAATACCGTCTCTCCCGCCGAGTTCTCCCGCATCTACGCCATGTGCGAGCGCGCCCTCATCTACGACTGGTGCATTCGGGGCGGGGAATACTCTCTGGCCGCCTACTCCGCCGACATGCTCCCCAAGCTCTTGAATTACCTGCGCATCCCACAGTGATCTCTTATTTTAATAGGTATCCCACAGCAGACCGCCTTCGGTCTGCTATGTTTTTAATTTGTTCCACTCTTTTTCTATCATTTTGTTTTCTAAATGCGTTCTACCTTTTCTTCTCTTCGTACGAAATGTTTTCATTGATATTCCAATGTTTTTGATACACGAAAGTAACAAAAGTATAGAATAAAGTTTTCTATCCGTATCCTATTGACTCTGCTATTTCTCCGTGCTAGAATAAGTAGTATCTTTTTAGAAAAGAGAGGAATTTGTTCATGTTAACCCAATCTAATATTTGCATTATCATCACGATCGTGCTCTATTTGGCATTCATGCTCTACCTGGGCTTCCGGTATGCCGACTCCTCCAGCCAGTCCGTCGGCGACTTCTACCTGGGCGGCCGTAAGCTGGGCCCTCTGGTCACCGCTATGAGCGCCGAGGCGTCCGATATGTCCTCCTGGCTGCTGATGGGCCTGCCTGGCCTGGCCTATTCCACCGGTATCTGTGACGTCACCTGGACCGCCATCGGCATCGGCATCGGCACCTACCTGAACTGGCTCATCGTGGCCAAGCGCCTGCGTACTTACACCGAACATATCGGCGCAGAGACTGTGCCTGATTTCTTCGAGCGCCGCTTCAAGGACAAGAGCCACCTGCTCCTGGGCATCTCCGCCGTGGTCATCGTGGTCTTCTTCATCCCCTACACTGCCTCCGGCTTCTCCGCCTGCGGCAAGCTGTTCTCCTCCCTCTTCGGCTTTGACTATCGTGCTGCTATGATCGTCTCCGCTGTGGTCATCGTGGCTTACACCGCCACCGGCGGCTTCATGGCCGCCTCCACCACCGACCTGGTGCAGTCCATCGTCATGACCGTCGCTCTGATCTGCATCGTCTGCTTCGGCCTGGGCGAGGCCGGCGGCGTGGGCAACGTGGGTGATTACGCCGCTTCCATGGATGGCTATCTGTCCATGACTCATATGTATGATGCAGCCACCAACTCTGCTGTCTCCTACGGCGGCTTCCTGCCCACCTTCTGCACCGCCGCTTGGGGGCTGGGCTACTTCGGCATGCCCCACATCCTGCTCCGGTTCATGGCCATCGAAAAGCCGGAAAAGATCAAGCTCAGCCGTCGTATCGCCACCATCTGGGTCTTCGTCTCTATGGCTATCGCCATCTTCATCGGCATCATCGGCTTGACCATGGTCCACGAGGGCGCTATCGCCGCCGTCACCGACCCGGAACGGATCATCATCATCATCGCTCAGTTCATGGCAGAATTCGGCATCGTGCCCGCTCTGCTGGCCGGTCTGGTCATGGCTGGTATCCTGGCCTGCACCATGTCCACCTGCGACAGCCAGCTGCTGGCCGCCTCCTCTTCCATCTCTGAGAACATCCTCCGCGGTGTGTTCAACATCAACCTGAGCCACAAGGCCACCATGATCGTGGCCCGTGTGACCCTGGTGGTCATCTCCATCATCGGCGCTCTCTTCGCCCTGAACCCCGAATCCTCCGTCTTCCAGATCGTCTCCTTTGCATGGGCTGGCTTCGGCGCCTCCTTCGGCCCCGTCGTCCTAGCCGCTCTGTTCTGGAAGCGCTGCAACCGTTGGGGCGCTCTGGCTGGTATGCTGGGCGGCGGCGTGATGGTCTTCGTGTGGAAGTTCGCCATCAAACCCCTGGGCGGCGTGTTCAACATCTATGAACTGCTCCCCGCTTTCGTCTTCGCTCTCATCCTCATGGTGGTCGTCAGCCTGCTCACTCCGGCTCCCGATCAGGACATGATGGACGAATTCGACAAGGTGCGTGCAGACACCGCAGCCATCAAGTAAGCAACCCTACCTTATAATATGTAACAACAGCTCCGATGCACGATCCATCGGAGCTGTTTTTTCAGTGTTCGCCGCCCTTGCGTCCCAGATGAGGCGTGATGGTGCTCCGGTCGTCGTCGTGCATCCGACCCCAGTCGATGCCCTCGCTGATGCCGCGGGCGTTGTGCTGGCGGCTGTGGGACTGTCCCTCCAGGTCCGGCGTCAGGCTCCCGGCCATCTCCATCTGCTTTCTGCCCAAGTCAGGCAGCGGTCTCCGCTTTTTCATCGGCTCTCCTCCTTTCCTCCGTTCAGTTAGCTTCCCCATACCACTCCCGTTCCATTCCTCCCACATCCTGGATTGTGAAATTTTTCTCAAAAACCGATAAAATGTTGATTTTCCCTCTTGATTTTTTCGCACGACATGATACAATAACGATATACTAAATGAGGAGGATACTTAAATGGCATTTGTTATTTCTGACGGCTGTGTTGCTTGTGGTTCCTGCGCAGGCGCTTGCCCCGTTGGCGCTATCTCCGAAGGCGACGGCGCTTACGTCCTCGACGAAAACGCTTGTGTTGCTTGCGGCACTTGTGCTGGTGCTTGCCCCATGGGCGCTATCGTGGAAGGCTAATTTCAGTCTTACTTGAAAATACGGACGTTGTTCTACAACGTCCGTTTTTTCATACCCTCTCCACCCCACTCCCGTATTTTCTCCCGGGAACACCGCTCTCACTCTGCATATTCTCTCTTTTATTCGGGTATATTCGTATATTTATACATCGTTTTTTCATTTTAACCGGTTTTTCTAGGGTCGGATTCGGTTTTTTATGCAAATTTATACTTGCAATCCTAGAACGGGAGTGGTATCCTAGACTCACGAATTCAACAGAAGCCTTTTTCAGGCGGACATTTTACTTTAGTATATCTTATTTCGTTTTAGATTTTGGGAGGCATTATCATGGCTGACAAGAAAGAGATCAAGAAAGTTGTATTGGCATACTCCGGCGGTCTGGATACGTCCATCATCATCCCCTGGCTGAAGGAAAACTACAATGACCCTGAGATCATCGCAGTCTCCGGCAACGTAGGTCAGGCGGACGAACTGGAAGGTCTGGAAGAGAGAGCCATCAAGACCGGCGCTTCCAAGCTGATCGTGGCTGACCTGACCGACGAGATGGTGGATGACGTCATCATCCCCTCCCTGAAGGCCAACGCAAAGTATGAGACCTACCTGCTGGGCACCGCTTTCGCCCGTCCCGTCATCGGCAAGAAGCTGGCTGAGATCGCTCTGGCCGAAGGCGCTGACGCCATCTGCCACGGCTGCACCGGCAAGGGCAACGACCAGGTCCGGTTCGAGCTGGCCATCAAGCGTTTCGCTCCCGGCATGAAGATCATCGCCCCCTGGAGAGAGTGGGACATCGTCTCCCGTGACGAAGAGATCGACTACGCAGAAGCCCACAACGTGCCTCTGAAGATCACCAGAGAGACCAACTACTCCAAGGACAAGAACCTGTGGCACCTGTCCCACGAGGGTCTGGATCTGGAGGATCCCTCCAACGAGCCCAACTACGACAAGCCCGGCTTCCTGGAAATGGGCATCTCCCCCTTCCAGGCACCCGATGAACCCACCTATGTCACCATCGACTTTGAACAGGGCGTGCCCGTGGCCGTCGATGGCGTGAAGATGAAGGCCTCCGACGTCATCCGCACCCTGAACAAGCTGGGCGGCGAGAACGGCATCGGCATCATCGACATCGTAGAGAACAGACTGGTCGGCATGAAGGACCGCGGCGTCTATGAAACCCCGGGCGGCACCATCCTGTACAAGGCACATGAGCTGCTGGAGACCCTGACCCTGGATAAGGACACCATGCACGAGAAGGAAAAGCTGGGCATCGTCTTTGCTGACCTGATCTACAACGGCAAGTGGTACTCCCCCCTGCGGGAAGCCCTGTCCGCCTTCATGGACAAGACCCAGGAATATGTCACCGGCACCGTCAAGCTCAAGCTGTATAAGGGCAACATCATCCCCGCCGGCATGACTTCCCCCTACACCCTCTACTCCGAGGAGCTGGCCACCTTCGATGAATCCGATTACGACCAGAAGGATGCCAACGGCTTCATCAACCTGTGGGGTCTGCCCACCACCGTGCAGGCACTGCGGGAACAGGGCAAGCTGAAGTAAGTTATTTTTCGCATACAGTAAGCAGATTGCCGCACCCAACCCGTGCGGCAATCCCTTTATCTAAGCCAATAAGGAGCGATACGTTATGAAACTTTGGGCTGGACGGTTCCAAAAAGAGACCGATACCCTGGTCAATAATTTTAATTCTTCCATCAACTTCGACGCCCGCCTGTACAAGCAGGACATCGCCGGCTCCATCGCCCACGCCACCATGCTGGGCAAGCAGGGCATCATCGAGCAGGCAGAAGCGGATAAGATCATCAGCGGCCTGAAGGCCATCCTGGCGGACATTGAGGCTGGTGAAGTAGAATTCACCATGGACAACGAAGATATTCATATGAATATCGAGGCCATCCTCACCCAGCGCATTGGCGACACCGGCAAGCGGCTGCACACCTCTCGGAGCCGGAACGACCAAGTGGCCGTGGACTTCCGTCTATATGTGAAAGAGGAGATCCCCACCATCATCAACCAGGTGCTGGATCTGGAACAGGTGCTCATCCAGAAGGCCGAGGAGAATCTGTCCACCGTCATGCCCGGCTACACCCATCTCCAGCGGGCACAGCCCACCACCTTCGCCCACTACATGATGGCCTATGCCAATATGTTCCGCCGAGACGTGACCCGTTTGGAGGACTGCCTGGAACGGCTGGACGAGTGCCCTCTGGGCGCCGGCGCCCTGGCCACCTCCACCTATCCCGTTGACCGTCAGATGACCGCAAAGCTGCTGGGCTTTGCCAAGCCCACGGAAAACTCCATGGACTCCGTCTCTGACCGAGACTACGCCATCGAATTCCTCTCCGCCTGCTCCATCCTGATGATGCACCTGTCTCGGTTTGCCGAGGAGATCATCCTGTGGTGCAGCTGGGAGTTCAAATACGCCGACCTGGACGACGCCTATTCCACCGGCTCCTCCATCATGCCCCAGAAGAAGAATCCGGACGTGGCCGAGCTGGTGCGCGGCAAGACCGGCCGTGTGTACGGCGATCTGATGACCCTGCTGACCGTCATGAAGGCGCTGCCGCTGGCCTACAACAAGGATATGCAGGAGGACAAGGAACCGGTCTTTGACGCCATCGACACGGTGGAAATGTGCCTGCCCGTCTTTGGCGCCATGCTCCAGACCCTGACCATCCGTCCCAAGAACATGGCCAAGGCTGCCGCCGGCGGCTTTATCAACGCCACCGACTGCGCCGACTACCTGGTCAAGAAGGGGATGCCCTTCCGGGAAGCCTATATGATCGTGGGCCGCCTGGTCAATATG
>CAKTHW010000012.1 GCA_934565425.1 uncultured Oscillospiraceae bacterium | reverse complement strand
CTCCCAAAGCAGGCGAAAATGTCCAGACTGCCACCATTGGCACTGGGGACAAGACCGTCACCGTAAAGACCACTGCCGCCGCTGGCGTTCTGCCGGAAGGGGCAAAGCTGGTGGTGAAGAAGCTGGCTGACCAGGATCAGGCGTATCAGGACGCAGAGTCCACCCTGAGAGACAGCCAGGTGACTTATGATAACTTCCTGGCTCTGGATGTGGGCTTTGAAGTCAACGGCAAGGAAGTGGAACCGGAAGCAGGTTCCGTCCAGGTTCAGTTCGAGCTGGGCGCTGGCCTCCTGCCGGAAACCGCTGATACCAGCACCTTGGCCGTGCAGCATCTGACGGATGGCAAGGCGGAGACGGTTGCCGATGCGGGTGCTGTCACTGCTGGTGACGTGACAGTGAAGAACGAAGTTGTTAAGGCTGACTTTGAGGTTCAGAGTTTTTCTAGTTTTACGATTACATGGAAAAAATACATTCAGGTGACTGTTTTCTATGTTAATGAATACGGTGAGGACATCTCTGCAACACAGGGTACTGTTACAATCGATGATACTAATATGGGAACAATCAACTTGCTGCAGTATGCACACCCGATTACTGGCTACAACTATAAGAATGCTAGATATAAAAGCTATAATGGTGATGTTATTACAGACTTGAACTCTAGTAAAGAAACGAAAGGTTATATATGGCAGCATACTGTGCGCACAATTCAGTTCTTGAACAATGGAAGAACGGTAGCAACGGTAAGTAATGATAATTGGAACAGAGATACTACGGAAGCTACAATCTATTTAGTCTACGAAGAAGACGAAAATAGCGGTGGCGGCACCGGCGGCGTAGTTACGAAGCCGACCCCCAGTTATTCGAAGCAGGCAAATCTCAAGGAAGATGAAACCTATGACCTGAGTTTGACGGTTTCTAGTAACGTTGGTAGTGCAAGTAATCCGGCAAAGGTCGATGTTATCTATGTGCTGGATGTATCTGGTAGCATGGATGATAAGATAAGTAATAATAGTAGGAAATCTAAAAGAGAAGCGGCGAATGATGCAATTGGAAGTATGACCGATAGTTTGGCAAATGATAAATTGATTAATGCGCGCTTTTCACTTGTTACGTTTAGCGGAGATACCACTTATTACGTCAAGCAGGAGGCACCGTATGATGATGCCGAAACGCCGGTGACGTGGACTTCGAATGCAGGGACTTTAAAAGGCAAGTTGCCTACGCAGTCTAAGGGCGGTACCAACTATGAAGCGGGGCTGATTGAGGCAGAAGACTTGTTGGAAAAAGCGCGAAAAGGCGCAACAACAGTTGTGATTTTTATTTCTGATGGCAACCCGGGATTTTATTATAATAATGATGGCTATACGAAAGGGACAAGCAATCCTGAGAACTTACAGACAGGCTATAATAAAACGGCTATGAGTCATGCGCAGGCTCAGGTGAAAAAACTTGCAGCAACATATTTCTTTAAAGTTGGTGTGGGCGATAAGGACAAATATAGCAGACTTAATATGCTGACCCAAGAGGGCATGCATGAAGGAACAAAGACTGAACCGGTGTTCGAGGGAACAAACACACAAACGCTGAACGCGGCATTTGAAAAAATGCGTGGCGCAATTACATCCATATCCTGTACTGCGGTCAATATTACAGATAACCTGAGAAGTGACTATGCACAGATCGTGAAAAAAGCCGACGGCACTCCCACTGCTTTGCAGATTGTTGTAAAGGATGGAAATGGAGCCATCAAAGGCGAGGGTAAAGGTTCTGTAACTTTGCCTGAAACTACTAATAATAAGGCAGAAGTAAGCACGATTAACGCGGAATATGTTGATACCAGTAAGCAGATTAAGTTGAACTTCAATCCGGCTTATCAGTTAGAAGAAAACTGGACTTATAAAGTAATCGCAAACATCGAGCCAACTGCTGAGGCTTATGAATATTATTGCAAGGAAAAAGGTTACCCAGCTGGCGAAACTGGCGAAAAAGGAACGGGCACACACGAAAGGAAATCTGGCTTCTATTGTAATACGGATGCAGTGCTCACTTATGACGATGGTGAATCCAGCAAGACTGCTCATTATGCGAAACCTGTTATCCAGGTAAAGTCTGGTGCGCTGGAAATTACAAAGAGCATTTTTGGCTTGGATGAAGATCAGATTGCTGCGCTGAAGGATAAGATGACATTTACAATTGCTAGGGCAGGTAAGGAGGAACCGCAGACAGTCAAGTTGAGCGAATTTAAGCCTGGCGCCGATGGAACTTATACATATGACATGCCTTACTGTGTCCCTGGCGCAACTTATACTGTGAATGAAAGCAAAATGGATGTAGATGACTTTGATTGTGCAACTAAAGTAAATAATACGGACGGTACATCTGGCAGTGCAACGATTGAAAAAGGTGTGACAAAAACGATTGCCTTTACCAACACCTACGCTCCGTCTGCAAAGAATCTGACCATCGAGAAAAAAGTTGTCGGCGAGAAGCCTGCTAACTTGAATGCTGTATTTGAGTTCAAGATTGAAGGTCCTAAAAAGGCGAATGGTAATTATAATATTACTGGCGGCCAAACGGTGAGCTTTACTGATGGCGTAGCAAACATCACTATTAGCGGTGAAAGCTCTATCACCATTGAGAAGCTGCCGTTGGGTACTTACACTGTAACAGAAATTAGTATGGGGAATGTTGAGCATTACACCTGGACTACATCTGAAAAAACTGGCAGTGCAAAACTGGAGGCCGGTAAGGACGGCACAGTTACCATCACCAACATCTTGAAGAAGAACCCCAAGGTCACCGTCGTAAAGGAAGTCACCGGTAACATGTATCAGAAGTCTGATAGCTTTACCTTTGAGACAGGTATTGAGGGTTATAGCTCCTTCGACTTGTCTGCAAACAGCGAGGGTAAAGTGATTGAAATTCCCTACAACAGCAGCATCACGGTTACCGAAAAGGCTAACGACAAGGGTTACATCGTCGATAAAATTAAGGTTGATGGTAGGGAAGTTACCTTTAGCGGCAATAGTTACACCTTGAGTAATGTAACCGAAAACAGAACCATCACCTTCTACAACGACAAAACCATCACCCCCCCCAACGGCATCATCACCACCATCGCCCCCTACGCGATCATGGTCGTCCTCGCCGCTGGCGCAGGCGTGTACTTCGTGTACAGCCGCCGCAGACGCAATCACTGATGTCGGCGAAGAACATGGAGGAGATCGCCGGATGGTTGAAGGAACTAAAGTTCCGGAAAAAAATCATCGGCGGTGTGGATGAGGCCAACGTCTGGCACAAGCTGGACGAGCTGCAAGCCCAGTATCAATCCGCCTTCGACGCCCAGGCCGAGCGTTACCAAGCCCTCCTGGATGAGCGCGACGCAGAGATCCGTCGCCTGAAAGGGGAACGGTGACCTATGGGCATCGGAAAGCACACAAAACCAACCAAAACCCGTCCCAGTCGGGGTCGCAAGACCCCGACGGACGGAGTACCCCAGGCGCTGACCCCAGAGCAGGTCATCGCCGCCCGTCGCAAACAGCTGCGGAACCGAAGGGACGTCACATCCTTCCTCCAGCGGCTGGTCATCATGGTGCTCATGCTGTGGGTGCTGTTTGGCTTCGTCTTCGGACTCACCCCCATGCCAAACGGCGATATGTCCCCCCGCCTCAGCGCCGGCGACTTGATGCTCTACTACCGCATGGCCTCCACCTGGCACACCCAGGACATCGCCGTGCTGGAAAAGGATGGCACCCAGTATACCGCCCGTATCGTCGCCCAGCCGGGTGATACGGTGGAGATCACGAAGGAAGCCACCTTGAAGATCAATGATAGTGTCGTGCTGGAGAACGACATCTATTATAGTACCCCCCGATACGATGAGAACGTGACCTATCCAGTGACGCTGGCGGACGACGAGTATTTCGTGCTGTGCGACTACCGCGAGGGAGCGAAGGACAGCAGATATTACGGACCGGTGCGTCGGAGTGAGCTGAAAGGGAAGGTGATCACCGTCCTGCGCCGTTCCAACCTGTAAGGGTGAGAGCGGCAGGAGAAAGGTTATTATAAGGCGCCCGTGCAAAGCATCATGGACGGGGGACGCCTTGTGGTAATAGAAGGTTCCCAGCCTGACCGCGTGAGGGAGCGGATGGGGTTGGGAGACGCGTTGAATGGAAAAATTGCGATTTTGAATGGAAAGGATGAATGAACAATGTTGAAGAAGACCATCCGTCGCCTGGGTGCATTGGCGATGGTTCTGGCAATGGCAGTTTCTGTCTTTGCTGTTAGCGCTTCTGCAGCTGAGACTGAAGTTGCTAGTACTGCGGTACAGAAGGGCAAGATTACTAAGCAGATTACTAAGGCGAGTAATGTGTATGCTCCGAAGGCTACCTTTGACTTCACTATTTCCGTTGCGAATGGACAGAATGGTGTAGCAGACGGCTTGACCTTTGCTAATGGAGCATCTACTGCACAAATTAGTTCTAACCCTGCAATTGGTGATATTGGTCAGACTACTGTGACCGCAGGTTCTGCTGATTTGTATGTTGACCTGACTAAATTTAGTGAGCCTGGTGTCTATAGCTACACTATCACCGAAACCGCTGGTAACTATGAAAATGGCTATACGTATACTGAAATTATTAAGACTGTAAAGGTTACTGTCATTCGTGATGATTCCAATGGAGGCGCATTGAAAGTTGCTGCAGTTGTCTTTGAGGGTAAAGGCGATGACGAAGATGGCAAGGATGAAGGTGTATTCACTAACGATTATACCGCTCCGAAGAATTTTGACGTAAAGAAAATTGTTGCAGGCGATTTCGGTAATCATTCTAAAGGATTTAGCATTACTGTAACCATTAAGGCTGCTTATGACGGCAAGCAGTTCTACTTGGTAGATACCGAGGGTAATAGTCAGACTCTCACTGCTGCAAAAAACGAGAAGGGTGAATTTATTGCAACTGGTACGGTAACTTTGAAGCATAACCAGTTGGCTACTGTTTATGGTGTTACGACTAATGATGTAATCACTGTAGAGGAAGCTGTGTATACCGACTATGATGCAACGATTGGTAAAGAAACCAGAGATGACAATGGGGACAGACATGTAATTGTTACCAACAGGGCTAATGCAAATCCTCCCACTGGTGTTATGATGACCATCGCTCCTTATGCTCTGATGGTCGTCCTGGCTGGCGCATTCGCAGTGGTCTTCCTGAGCCGCCGCAACCGCGCTGAATAATTCAGACGAATCAAAACAACACCTCCGTGACCGTTCCCATCACAGTGGGAGAAATAGGGACGGAAGGGTGTAATGTACATCTTTTAATCTAACTCTCCCCACACACCACCCCGCCGGACAACCATGGCTTTGATGCAAGCTCCATCCGGTGGGGCGGTGGGGGAGCCGTTCTCCCTACGCCCCCTTTGGCCCTCGCCGGAGAGGGGCGGGGAGAACCCCACGCGAAGAAGAGAGGAAAAAACGGTTTGGAATTCGCGGCAAAACTGGCAAGGGGAGCGGACAAAGTGCTCAGCCTCATCGCTGTCCTCATGATCCTCCTCCTCCTCTGCTACGGCGGTTACTCCCTCTGGGACACCGCCATGCTCTACAAAGGCGCCTTCAACTCCAGTGACCTCCTCCAGTATAAGCCCTCAGCGGACGACCCGGAGAGCCTCACCTTTGAAGAGCTGCTGAAACTCAATCCCGACGTCTGCGCTTGGATCACCGTGGACGATACCCATATCGACTACCCGGTGGTACAAGGGGAGGATAATATGGAGTATGTCAACAAGGATGTGCAGGGCGAGTTCGCCTTCTCCGGCGCCATCTTCCTGGACAGCCAGAACAAACGGGATTTCTCCGACAGCTTCAACCTCCTGTATGGCCACCATATGGAGGGCGGCGCCATGTTCGGGGATATAGCGGAGTTCCGCGAGAAGAGCTACTTCGACAGCCACGAGACAGGCACCCTCTATCTGCCTGGCAAAGCCATACCCATCACCTTTTTTGCCTGCGTGAGCATTGACGCTTTTGACAGCGTCGTATACCACCCCGACGCACAGCCCGCAGGGGATGTGACGACCCTCCTGAACCATATTCAGGGCACGGCCGTGCAGTACCGAGACATCGGAGTCACGGCGAAAGATCAGATTATCGGTTTGTCAACCTGTTCCGAAGCGGTAACCAATGGCCGTGTTGTGTTGTTCGGGCGGCTGGACAAATAAGATCCAAGCACAAGAAGGAGGTGCCGAAGGACACCATGAATCAAAAGAAAACGAGATTCCGTAAACTGCTGCTCCTTCCACTGCTGATTGCAGTCCTGCTGTTCCCCACGCAGGCCCTTGCGGCATACAGCTGTACGGTACAGCTGCCGGTGGAAGTGAAGACCATCACCAAGACCGAAGGCGCTGAGATCCCCACTGGGGAGGTCTACACGGTCGTCCTGACCGCTGATGACGGCGCACCCCTGCCGGAGGACACTCTGCTGACGGTGACCGACAACGGTACCGTCGAGTTCGGACCCATCACCTACACCAAACCGGGCGATTACGTCTACACGGTGTACCAGGATGTGGGCGAGACGGAGTTCTACACCTATGACCGGACGGTCTACACGGTGACGGTACGGGTCGTGAACGACGACAACGGCGGTCTGAAGGCGGAGATCTGGGCCATCCGGGACGATGAGACGGAGAAGATGGAGAACGTCACCTTCACCAACGTCTACACCCCGGAGGAAGAGCCGGAACCCGACGGCAGCAGCTCTGCGTCCACCTCGACCCCCATCAAGAAGAAGACCAACACCCCCAAAACGGGTGACAGCGCAAACCTCACCCTCTGGACTTGCCTCCTGGCCGCCTCTGCTCTGGGTATCATCACCCTGCTGGCAGCCCTCATGAAGCGCAACCAGAAGTAAGTCGCGCGTCTGAATGGCCTTCCCGTCCCTCAGCGGCGAACGCCCTTCCCGACAAAGAGAGAAAACAACAGCACCACAGAGTCGTGGTGCTGTTGTTTTTTGCTTTTTTCGTGATTTCGATGTCAGTCCAGCCGGATAGAACTGCTCTTGGTCTGCTCCAGCGGGTAGCAAATTTGGTTTTCCGCCACCAGTACCGGCACACAGTCTTCGCCCACGTCGATGATGGAGTAGCTGCAGTTGTACGGCACCCCACCCCGCCAGAAAAAGCCCTCCGGCGGGTCGATGGCGTTGAGCATAGCGGTGATGGCGCCGCCGTGGGAGGCCAGCAGGATGGTCTTGTCCGCCAGATCCTTCCGGTGGCACAGGTCGAACAGATAGTCCGCCATCCGCTTGGACAATTCCTCAAAGGACTCACCGCCCTCCGGTGCCTGGTAGCGTTCCGCGTGGCAGATGAAGTCCACCAGGTTCTGATTCAGCGTCCCGCCCGGCCCGGAGTTCGCCGTGACGCCTTCGTAGACGCCGAACGCCATTTCGATGAGCCGCGGTTCCACATACAGCGGTACGTCCCGCCCCGCCAGTACCAGCTCCGCCGTCTGGCGTGCCCGGCAGAGGGGGGAGGTGAAGGCCAGGTCGAAGGGGATGTTGGCCAGCCCCTCGCCGGTCAGCTCGGCCAGCAGGATGCCCTTGTCGTTCAGAGGTATGTCACTCTGACCCTGAAAACGGCGCTGGACATTCCAGCTGGTCTCACCATGTCGTAAAGCATAAAGTCTCATTGGCATACCTCCTAGATAGAATAAAATGTTGGGAAAAGTGCGTAAAAATCTCAGAATTTTGCTCCGCCGAACTCGGACAAGACCAATGATTTGTTCTTGTCCTGCACCCACTTGATGGACCAGGGTGCGGAGAACAGGAGCAGCTTGTTGCCCTGGTAGTCCTCCACCAGCTTGATGTCCTGACCGTTGCCGATGACCAGGTCATCGTCCAGGTTGCCGTCAAAGGCGTCCACCCAGCGGAGGTACTCGTAGGGCAGGTTGTCCATGATGATGTCCACCTTGTACTCGTTCTTCAGGCGGTACTCGAACACGTCAAATTGCAGCGTGCCCACGCAGCCCACGATGACCTCTTCCATACCGGCGTAGGGGATCTTGAAGATCTGGATGCCGCCCTCCTGGGCGATCTGCTCGGTGCCCTTGATGAACTGCTTCCGCTTCAGGGTGTCCTTAGGACGTACCCGGCGGAAATGTTCCGGCGCAAAGGTGGGGATGGGGTCAAATTGGAAGGACTTGCCCGGGGCGCACAGCGTGTCGCCGATGGAGAACATACCGGGGTCGAAGACGCCGATGATGTCGCCGGCGTAGGCTTCTTCGATGATCTCACGATCCGCCGCCATCATCTGCTGAGGACGGGAGAGCTTCACCTTGCGGTTCTGCTGTACCAAGTACACTTCCTTGTCCGCGTCAAACCGACCGGAGCACACACGGACGAAGGCGATGCGGTCGCGATGCGCCTTGTTCATGTTGGCTTGGATCTTGAACACGAAGCCGGAGAAGTCGTCGTCAAAGGCGTCCACCACCTGGTCGCCTGCCTTGCGGGACAGAGGCGGGGTGGTCATGCGCAGGAACTCCTCCAGGAAGGGTTCCACGCCGAAGTTGGTCAGGGCGGAACCGAAGAAAACAGGGGAGAGCTTGCCGTGACGGACGCGCTCCATGTCAAATTCCGCGCCAGCGCCTTCCAGCAGCTCAATCTCGTCGGCCAGCTGGTCCCGGCGGGCTTGTCCGATCAGTTCCACCAGCTTGGGGTCGTCCAGCTCCACCTGGGTGGCCTCGGCGGCCTTGGCGTTGGTGTTGCTGGTGAAGTGGATGATCTTCTTGCCAGCCCGGTCGTACACGCCCTTGAACTCCTTGCCGCAGCCGATGGGCCAGTTCATGGGGCAGGTCTCCACGCCCAGCTCGGCCTCGATCTCTTCGCACAGCTCGAAGGGGTCACGGGCTTCTCGGTCCATCTTGTTGATGAAGGTGAAGATGGGGATGTCCCGCAGGGCGCAGACCTTGAACAGCTTCCGGGTCTGAGCTTCCACGCCCTTGGCGCCGTCGATGACCATGACAGCGGAGTCTGCTGCCATCAGGGTGCGGTAGGTGTCCTCGGAGAAGTCCTGATGGCCGGGGGTGTCCAGGATGTTGATGCAGAAGCCCTCGTACTGGAACTGGAGGACGGAGGAGGTGACGGAGATACCACGCTGCTTTTCGATCTCCATCCAGTCAGACACGGCGGCACGGGCATTCTTCTTGCCCTTGACCACACCGGCCTGGTTGATAGCTCCGCCGTAGAGCAGGAACTTTTCCGTCAGGGTGGTCTTACCGGCGTCCGGGTGGGAGATGATGGCGAAGGTGCGCCGGCGGTTGATTTCGGAAGCGTATTTAGACATTGGAATTCCTCCAAACGATCAGATTGAAATTCTTGCCGGCGCGCCAGGAGAACACCAGCCAAACCCTGCCGGCAGGTGGGGGTTGGTGTGGATTTGACAAAGGATAGCCTGCCCAAATGGCCCATTCTGAGCAGAACGGAGAGAGAATTTTTCTCCGGCCAGAGAAAAGGGCAGATACTTTTATTATACGTCCAAAAGGGGAAAAAAGCAAGGACAAGGGTATCCCTTCCAATCAGGGATACCCTTGCTCCGTTTATCTTCGCCGGTATTTATTCCTGGTGGCAATGCCGCCACGAATATGCCGTTCCGCTTTGTTCTCCTCCAAAATCTCCTTCACCTGACGATACAGGCCGGGATTGATGGCAGGCAGCCGCTCCTGGAGGTCCTTGTGTACCGTGCTCTTGGATACCCCGAAGGCTTTGGCGGCACTGCGTACCGTGGAACGGTGTTCAATCATGTATAAGGCCAAATCCTTGGCGCGGGCTTCGATCGTCCCTTTCAATGGCAACCACTCCATCCTTTGGAGCCGGTTTTTTCCCCGGCTGTTGGAATGTATGCGGGAATGGGACGGGATAGACCGGTCGGAAGGAAACTTTTTTCGGAAACACCCTTGACTTTGCAACAGTTGTAGAGTTTATAATAGGCCCAACCAGTCAAAAGGAGGCGCAAGCCCATGGAAAAGAACTTAACCACAGGAAGTGTGTTCAAAAATATCGTATTTTTCTCTCTGCCCTATCTGCTGTCCTACTTCTTGCAGACCTTGTACGGCATGGCCGACCTGTTCATCATCGGCCAGTTCGAGGGGACGGCCAGCACCACTGCGGTCTCCATCGGCTCCCAGGTCATGCATATGCTCACCGTCATGATCGTGGGCCTGGCCATGGGCTCCACCGTCAGCATCGGTCAGTCTGTGGGCGCCAATGACAAAAAGCGTGCCGCAGTCCACATTGGCAACACGGTCACGCTGTTTCTCGCCCTTTCGGTGGTGCTCACGGTGGTACTGGTCTTGCTGGTGCATCCTATCGTGAACATCATGTCCACCCCCACCCAGGCGGTCTCCGGTACGGCGGCCTATCTGACCATCTGCTTCATCGGCATCCCCTTTATCACCGCTTACAACATCATCAGCTCCATCTTCCGCGGCCTGGGCGACTCCAAAAGCCCCATGTACTTCATTGCCGTGGCCTGCATGGCCAATATCGGCTTGGACTACCTGTTCATGGGCGCTCTGCATATGGGACCCGCTGGTGCGGCTCTGGGCACGACGCTGGCGCAGGCGGTCAGTGTGGTGTTTGCCCTAGTGGTCATCCTGAGACGGGAGTCTGGCATCTCGGTGGACAAGTCCCACTTTAAGCCCAAGAAGCCGGTGATGGGCAACATCCTGAAGATTGGCATCCCCATCGCCGTTCAGGATGGGCTCATCCAGGTGGCCTTCGTCATCATCACCATCATCGCCAACCGCCGTGGCCTGACAGACGCCGCTGCGGTGGGCATTGTGGAGAAGATCATCAGCTTTGTCTTCCTGGTGCCCTCCTCCTTGCTCTCCACTGTCTCCGCACTGGGGGCGCAGAATATCGGTGCTCACAAGCCGGAACGGGCGGTGGCCACGTTGCGTTATGCCATCTTCATTGCGGTAGGGTTTGGTCTCATCGTCTCCGGTCTGGTGCAGGTCGTTGCCGAGCCGGTGGTGGGGCTGTTCACCAGCGACAGTGCGGTGCAGGTGGCTGGCGGTCAGTATTTCCGCGGGTACATTTGGGACTGCATCTTCGCCGGTATCCACTTCAGCTTCAGCGGCTATTTCTGCGCCTGTGAGAAGTCCATCCTCTCCTTCCTGCACAACATCATCGCCATCGTCCTGGTGCGCATCCCCGGCGTTTACCTGACTTCCAAGCTGTTCCCCACCACCCTGTTCCCCATGGGGCTGGCTACGGCGACCGGGTCGCTGCTGTCGGTCATCATCTGCGTGATCGCCTTTGCGGTGCTCACCCACCGTGGAAAACAGACACAGGAGGGAGGGCTGGCACATGGATAAGCCCAAGTTGTTTCAGATTGGCGACGTGGCCAAGCTCTTTCACCTGAGCGTCAGCAGTCTGCGCCACTACGAGAATGTGGGGCTGCTGACTCCGGAATATATCGCGCCGGACACCGGTTATCGCTACTACAGTCCCCGGCAGTTTGAAGCCTTGAACACCATCCGGTACTTGAGGGCGCTGGATATGCCGTTGGCGGAAATTGCTGACTTCCTGCAAAATAAGGACGTGGACAAGATCGAGGAAAAGCTCCGCCACCAGAAAGAGGTGGTCATGGAGAAGCAGCGGGAGCTGCAGCGCATCGAGCGGAAGATCGACAACCGCCTGCGGCAGCTCTACGACGCCCAGCACTCGGAATTTGACGTGGTGAAGGTGGTGCAGAGCCCTGCCCGTCGGATGGTTTGGATGGAGGACTCGCTGAAGATCAAGGACTTCTTTGACATGGAGCTGCCCATCCGCCGTCTGGAACAGTCCCAGGCGGAGACCGCCATCTTCTTGGGGAAGGTGGGGGTCGGCATCTCGGTGGAAAATCTGAACGCGGGGAACTTTGAGCAGTACGACGGCATCTTTTTGCTGCTGGACGACGTAGACCAGTTCGACGGCACCACCGTTCAGCTTCCAGAGACCACCTGTGTGGCCATCCGCTTCCGTGGGAGCCATCCGGAGGCGCCGGAGCAGTATCGGAAGCTGCTGGCTTATATGGCAGAGCACCAGCTGGAGGCGGCGGATTTCGCCCGGGAGGTCACCATGATCGATTATGGCATCACCAAGGATACGGGCAAATTTGTCACGGAGATCAGTATCCCGGTGCGGCCGAAACCATGAACGAGGACAGACACAGGTGGAATGCCTGTGTCTGTTTTGGCAGATGCGGGATTTTTTCGCCCGGTCAAATTGCGCGAAAAGTCAAAACATGGTATAATGCCCCTGTTCTTTGTGGGTCAACCTGAGAAGAGGCCGGACTGCCGCAGGGCAGCTCCGGCAGGGGAGGGGACAAGGATGAATCATCTGCATCATCACCTGGTGGATCGAAAACTGCTGCGCTTTGCCGCCATCGGCACGGCCAACACCATTCTGGGCATGGGAATCATGTTCGGGATGTACAACCTGTTGGGCTGCGGCTATTGGGTGTCCACGGCGGCCAATTATATCATCACCAGCGTCATCAGCTTTTTCGCGAACAAGTATCTCACCTTCCACAACCATCAGAGGAGTGTGCGGCAGGCCGTGGGGTTTGCCGCCAATATCATCCTTTGCTATGCGTTTGCCTTTAGCGTGGCAAAGCCCCTGGTCATCCGGCTCATGGCCAATGTGCGACACAGTGTGCAGGAAAATGTGTCCATGCTGGTCGGAATGGGGCTGTTCTCCTGCTGCAATTACCTGGGTCAGCGGTTGGTTGTATTTCGAGAAGTGGGGGATACGTGACCGAAAGGTTCGGAAAAGAAGGGAAAAGAGAGGAAAAGTCGCATTTTCACTAATAATGTTAACTTTTCTTTGTCCATAGAATGGGAAAAAGATTACAAAGAGGGTAGACGATTTCTTAAAATTGTGTTAAAATGTAACCGGTTTGTAAAGTTTGAAGGCCGAAGCTGTCCACGGGGGGTGGCTTCGGACGCTTTTTGTAAAATTTTTCAATTCTAAACAGGAGGACAAAGAACGAACATGACAAGACGAACACGACAGTTGACCGCCTTTCTCTTGACGATCGCGCTGACCTTCAGCATGCTGCCGTCTGCCGTCTGGGCCACGGACTCGGCTGAGTCAGAACCAACTGTCGCTGCGACAGAAACAGTGACCGGTTCGGAGTCCGATGAACCGGCAGACAGTGCGCCTGCGGAGACAGTGCAGCCGTTGACAACAGAGACGGCACAACAGACTGCGGCAGCTACACAGATCACCAAAGCCAGCACAGCTGCGCAGCAGGACGGGGGAACATCCAGCAGCGCAGACAAGCAGGTGGCCACCTTTGGGGTATTGGCCACCTCTTCCTGCGACCCAAATGTGACCCTGAGCACAGCGGACGAGGTGCTGGATGGTCAGATCCGGTACATCACCCAAAAATCCACCAATCCCTATTACAATAAATCGGGTCATTGGGGCTCTTACACCGCCATCAAATACTGTTGGGCGGCTTGCATCTCCATGAGCCTGTCCTACCTCGGAGTGGATCAGCTGCCCAAGAGTATTCTCAAGGCGAGTACCAATGAGGACAAGTCTCCGCGCATTATCCAAGGTGCTACCTATCGGGATGAAGTCTCTCTGGCAGAAGCTGTGGAAGATTACGTCAATGGCAATGGCGCTTACAGCCCGCCCATCATCTCCTGGACGGGAGACTGCTATGGCACGAAGAAGCACGTTTTGATGGTCATTGGCAGAAAAGCTGATAACGTGTATGAAGTGACCGACCCGCTGGAGAGCAGCCCGGATAAGAACTTCATCCGCGAGATCACCGTCAATGGGAAAACGGCCAAATCCACAAAGCTCAGTACTGGCAGCAAGACGGTGTACACCTTCAAGATCACCCGTGTCTATCAGTACGCCCGCAAGGTGGCCACCACCCTGGCAAACGGCAAGCTGGCACTGGACAACGGCATCCTGAAGGAGAATACTCCGTTGGCAGTGCGGGGACACATCGGCGGCTATGACCAGATCAGCACGGTCACGGCCGGCTGCTATGACCTGGACGGCGACCCGGTGAAGAACTGTAACAAGACCGTGACCGTCGACTCGGTAGGCTACGACCTGAGCCAGCTGAGTGACAGCTTGCAGTTCAGCAAGCTGACGCCGGGCTTCTACGAATACCGGATCACGGTGAAGATGGCAAACAAGACGTCCAACGTCCTCCTGCGTCAGAAATTCGCCGTTCGCAATGCTCAAAAAAATTTGCCCAATGCCACCTTTTACTTCGATAATGGTCGAAGTAATAAATATTGTGTTACAGCTAAGGACAGCAAATCAGGCAGTGTTCTCAGCCTGAGCTATAATACAGAGAGCGATTCCATGAAGATCCGTGCCCAGGCGGTGGGGAGCCATGGCTACTACCGTCTGATGATGGAGGAGAGCGGTCTGTACCTGACCGTGTACAAGTCCTCTGCCGCCTCTGGCACCAAGGTCATCCAGTACCCCAAGGTGGACAAGGATGGTCAGTATTGGCAGATCCTGCCTGGCCCTAAGGATGGGTACTATTACCTCATGCCCAAGTGCGCCCCCACCTGCTGCCTGAGCGTCACCAAGGACGCGGTGGAAGACGGTGGGTCGCTGGAGATCCGGACGGCACAGCCCAATGCTGCTCAGTATTGGCTGCTGCGCTACACACGTCCGCTGATCTCTGATGTGAGAAACGTGGCCAGCGGGGTGCAGGTGAGCTGGGATGTGCCGGCTTATGCGACCGGGTACAAGATCTACCGGACGACCGGTTCCAGCAGCACCTGGAAGCAGGTCAAGCATGAGACCAGCGGCAAGACGGCGTCCTGGGTGGACACCAAGGTGACCAATGGCACCAAGTATCGCTACAAGGTGAAGGCGCTGTACGGCGGTGAGGAAAGTCCTCTGACGCCGGAAGGGCATCGCTATCGGGTGGTCCGTCCGGCGAAGCTGACGGTGAAGAGCACCAAGGCGAGAAAACTGACGGCAACCTGGTCGGTCAACACCAAGGCCACCGGCTACCAGCTCTGCTACGCCACCAACAAGAGCTTTGCAGGCAGCAAGACCCTGACCATCAATGGCACCAGCAGCAAGACCAAGACCATCAACGGCTTGGTGCGCGGGAAGAAATACTTCGTGAAGGTGCGCGTCTGCAAGAAGGTTGGCAAGAACAGCTATTTCTCCGCGTGGACGGCGGCAAAGCAGGTTCACGTCAAGTGACACCGACGGAACAAACTGCGTATAGAGACAGAAAAACGGCTCCCAGACAGGGGAGCCGTTTTTTGATGTCTTGATCTTGCATCACTGTGCCTTCTTTTTCTGTTTCCAGAGGGTCCAGACGCACAGGAGGATGAACACCACTGCCGCAGCGATGGTGACCACCCAGCGGAGGCTGGCACCCTCGCCGAAGAGGAGGCCGGTGCCTTCCAGCATGGTAGTGAAGCCGAAGGAGGCGAAGATGACAAAGGCCAGGCCGTTGAGGAAGCCCTCCGGGGTCTTGCTCTTGAGCAGGTAGCCCACCAGCATCCCGATGATGTCCGCGGCGAACAGGCCGATGGAGCAGGCCAGCCAGATAGTGATGGCGTTTTCCAGACCCTCGTTGGCGGCGAAGGTGATGGCGGTCAGCTGAGTCTTGTCCCCCAGTTCGGCCAGAAAGAAGGTGCCGAAGACGGTCAGGATGGGCAGCTTGGACTCTTTCTTCCCAGCCCCCTCTTCCTCCTCCTCGTCATCTCCGGACAGGGAGGACCAGGCGAAGAAGAAAAAGGCCAGTGCGGCGATGATCTTGATCAGGTACAGGGGTACGAACTTGCTGATGATGGAGCCGACCCCCACAGCCAGTCCGTTCAGGACTAAGATGGAGGCGGCGGAGCCGATGATGATGTCCCGCAGTTTGAAGCGGGAGGTCATGGCCACCAGCAGCAATTGGGTCTTGTCGCCCATTTCCGCAATGAACATGGTCAGCAAGATGGTGAAGAACAATGCCACAAGGGGACACCTCTTTTCTCAAGTTTTTTGATCAGGAGCCTGAAACAGCCGGAAAGACCCCGCCTAATCAGACGGGGCCTGTCTCTGTCTATCCAGGCAGTGATGTGAAGTTGTCTTACTCCCGGACCATCAGCTTTTTCAGCGCCGATTCCAGCCCGGCGATGGTCAAGGGGTACATTTCGAACATTTTGTAGAGCAGGTAGTAGCTCTCCTTGCCGAAGATCACCGGCCGGGTGGTGGGACGGGGGTTGAGCCAGGCGGTGTGGGCGTAGCGGCGGAGGATGCAGTTGAGCCAGTCCACGCCGGTGTAGCCCTTGTTGTCCTTGGTCTCAAAGTAGGGTGGCTGCACCAGGTCGTCAATGTCCATGGTGGCGTCACCCAACAGCAGCACCTTGAAATCCTTGTCGCACTCCCGCAGGACCTTTTCCATGGGCACTCGGTACTTCTGCTCCAACGTGGGGTTGGTGTACAGGTACACTTTGGGGCAGTTGTGGAAGTAGTACACCCGCAGCTCCTTGAACCGGTTGGAACGGCTGGCAGCCTGGAAGAGCCGGCTGCAGAGCTGGCTGTGGTAATCCATAGAGCCGCCGGAGTCGATGAGCAGGAGGACTTTGATGGTGTTGCGCCGGGGCTTTTTGTAGCGGATCTGCAGGATGCCAGCCTTTTGGCAGGTGTCGTGGATGGTGCGATCCACGTCAAATTCCTCCTCCTGACCGTTCTGGTCGGAGTAGTGACACAGGCGACGGAAGGCCATCTGGAACTGCCGGATGTCCAGCATATTGTCGTCCCGGAAGTCTCGGTACGTCCGCTCACCGGCCACCCGCAGGGCGGCACGGTCCTTGCTGACACCGCCTACGCGGATGCCGTTGGGATTGTAGCCGTCGTTGCCAAAGGGAGAGATGCCGTGGGTGCCAATCCAGTAGTTGCCGCCGTTGTGCTCGCAGCGCTGCTCCTTGAGCCGCTCCCGGAGCATCCGTTCGATCTCCTCCTGGGTGCGGTTGAGCATCTCTTCGGTCACGTCGTCCCGGGTGAACCGTTCGTAGAGCACCTTGGGGTCGTTGAGCCAGTTGAGCAGCTCTTGGGTGATCTCCGCTCGGATGTCACCGGTGGCAGTATGGACTTCGGCGTCGTAGAAGTATTCGGAAAAGGCTTGCTGGAACCGGTCGTAGTCGGACTCCGACTTGCACAGGGTGGCCAGTCCCAGCTGATAGAAGCCGTTCATGGTAGAATTGTGGAGGCCGTCGTTGAGACCTTCCAAGAAGGTCAGCCACTCGTGGGTGGTGATATTCAGGCCGTGGGCGCGCAGCAGATAAAAGAAAGGGGTAAACATAGGCAGAACCTCAAGAAATGACGGAATCCTGCTGAATGTATCCTGCTGCGGCCGGGTTGGTTTGTAAGGGCGGTCACAGCATATTCAGCAGGTTGATGAGTGTGTGAAGGGTATGCGTAGATCAACTGCTGAAATGCTGTTGAAAACCGTTGCGCAATGAAATAGGGAAAGTGGTTTTGAACATGGGGGGATGGGTCAGTTTTTGACCATCAATTTTTTCATGGCCGCTTCCAGACCAGCCACAGTCAGATGGTACATATCGAACATGGAGGAGATCTGGTCATAGGTCTCGCCCCATTCTCCGAAGAACCCGCCGATGGGACGGGAGTAGGGGTTGAGCCAGACGATGTGCTCGTACCGCCGGAGCATCAGCTTCAGCCAGTCCAGGCCGCAGTAGCCCAGGTTGTTCCGGGTGGTCTCCAGGGGGTGGAAGTCCAGGTCGCTCTTCTCCATGGTGGCGTCGCCTACCATGATGACCCGATAGTCCTTGTCGCACTCCCGCAAGACCTTCAGGGTGGAGACAGCGTATTCCTTCTCGATGGTGGGGTTGGTGTAGAGATATTCCTCAATGCAGTTGTGGAAATAGTACACCTTCAAATCCTTGAACCGGTTGGAGCGGCTGGCAGCCTGGAAGAGCCGGCTGCACAGCTGGCTGTAGGGGTCCATGGAACCGCCGCAGTCCATGAGCAGCAAGACCTTGATGGTGTTGCGCCGGGGCTTCTTGTAGCGGATCTGGAGGATGCCGCCCTTTTTGCTGGTCTGGTTGATGGTTTCGTCGATGTCAAACTCATCCTCTGCGCCGTTCTGGGTGGAGAACCGCTGGAGGATACGGAAGGCCATCTGGAACTGTCGGATGTCCAGCACGTTGTCGTCCCGGAAGTCCTTGAAGTTCCGTTCCCCCGCCACGCGGCGAGCGGAACGCTTGCCGCCGGTGCCGCCCACGCGGATGCCGTTGTTGTTCAGGCCGTTGTTGCCGTAGGGGGAGATGCCCTGGGTGCCGATGAACTTGTTGCCGCCGTCGTGCTTCCGGGTCTGGTCTTTCAGGACCTTGCGGAACCGCCGCTCGATCTCGGTGCGGTCCATGTTCCGCATCTCTTCTGTGATGTCCTTCTCGCTGTAGTGCCGCAGGATGTGGTTGCCGGGGGCGTTGACCCAATCCATCATCTGCTGGGAGATGTGCTCCTGCACCTCTCCGTTCTCGTCGAACACCTTTTCATCGTGGAAGAACTCCAGAAAAGCCTGTCCGAATTTGTCATAGTCCGCTTCCGATTTGCACAGGATGGCCATGCACAGCTGATAGAACCCGGTCATCGTGGAGTCATGGAGTCCCAGTTCCATCGCTCGGCTCAGCGTCAGCCATTCCTTCATGGAAATGTCCAGACCTTTTGCACGCAGATAGTAGAAGAATGAGCTAAACATCCTCCATCACCTCATTTCAAACAGGATAAGTGAATCAATTGCCCAACCGATTGCGCAGGACCTCCAAGTCGCGGTCCTTTTTCAGCAGGACACCGGCGAAGGGGATCTTCTTCAGGATGTCCTCCTGAGGGATGCCGCTGAGCATGAGGGCGTGGATCCAGTCCACCAGCTCGGAGGTGCTGGGCTTCTTTTCGATGTCGTCCATCTCGCGGATGCGGTAGAAGGCATCCAGAGTCTGCTGGAGCAGTGCCTCATCCAGCTGGTCGAAGTGGACGCGGACGATCTCTTCCATTTGTGCTCGGTCGGGGAAACTGATATAATGGAAGATGCAGCGGCGCAGGAAGGCGCTGGGCAGTTCTTTCTCCGCGTTGGAGGTGATGATGACGATGGGGCGATGCTTTGCCTTGATGGTCTCACCGGTCTCGGGGATATAGAACTCCATCTTGTCCAGCTCCCACAGCAGGTCGTTGGGGAATTCCAGGTCAGCTTTGTCGATCTCGTCGATCAGCAGGACCACCTGTTCGTCGGCCATAAAGGCTTCGCCCAGCTTGCCCAGCTTGATATACTTGGCGATGTCGTCTACGCCGGCGTTGCCGAACTGGCTGTCATACAGACGCTGGACCACGTCATAGACGTAGAGGCCGTCCTGTGCCTTGGTGGTGGACTTGATGTTCCAGATGATGAGCTTTTTGCCCAGGGCTTCCGCGATGGCCTCGGCCAGCATGGTCTTGCCGGTGCCCGGTTCGCCCTTGACCAGCAGGGGCTTTTCCAGTGCCATAGCGATGTTGACTGCACCCAGCAGATCTTCCGCAGCAATATAGTTGCTGGCGCCAGTAAATGTACCTTTCATAATATGACTTCCTTCCTATGATATAACGTGATTTTCCGTGTCAAAGAAACATAGATGCAAAGTTGATTCTAGCAGAAATAGGGGTGCTCCGCAATAGAATGGGAGGGGAATTGCAGATTTGCACCATCAGATCGTAGGGTTTCACAAAACCAGACTTTTTATTGTGCGCATTCTCACGGGGCAGGTACTGGAATCTTGCACCCCTTTCGGTGTCTTTATTGTAGCACCGAACTATCCTGGGGGCAAGAATGCACTTTTTTGTAATGTACTAACCAAAAGGATACTTAGGAGGTTTTGATGATGGAACGAGAGAAGTATAATTGCCCAGTGGAGGCGGCCTTGAGCCAGTTTGGGGGGAAATACAAGGCCATCATCCTCTATCATCTCATCAAGGACGGGGTGCTGCGCTACAACGAGCTGCAAAAGGTCATCCCCAGAGCCACCCCCAAGATGCTCAGCCAGCAGCTCCGGGAGCTGGAGGCGGACGGGCTCATCAACCGGAAGGTCTACCCGGTGGTGCCGCCCAAGACGGAATATTCCCTCACCGAGCGGGGGCAGACCTTAGCGCCCCTCATCAACGCCATGTACGATTGGGGACGGGCCTATATGTCCGGCACCTATATCATGGAGTGACCGGTTATTTCTGCACCATCAGCTGTTCCATGGCGTCCTCCAGCCCCTTCACGGTCAAGGGGTACATCTGGAACAGATCGGTGATGATGTCGTAGGCCGCGCCCCAGGTGCCCATACAGGTGCCCTTTTTCCGCAGGATGGGGGTGAGCCAGACGGTGGAGCGGTAGCGTTTCAGAATGTAGTTGAGCCAGTCCTGACCGGAGAAGCCTTGATTGTTCCGGGTCACTTCGGCAGGGGGATAGATGAGCTCGTTCACGTCCATGGTGGCGTCACCCACGAAGATGACCTTATAGTCCTTGTCGCACTCCCGCAGCACCTTTTGGGTGGAGACCTCGTATTTCAGCCGCAGGGTGGGGTTGGTGTAGAGGTACTCGTCGATGCAGTTGTGGAAGTAGTAGATCTTCAGGTCTTTGAACCGGTTGGAACGACTCACCGCCTGGAACAGCCGGCTGCACAGGTCATGATAAGGAGTCATGGTGCCGCCGGAGTCGATGAACATCAGGACCTTGATGGCGTTGCGGCGGGGCTTTTTCTGACGGATTTGCAATAAGCCGCCCTTTTGGCAGGTGTCGTGGATGGTACGCTGGATGTCCAGCTCCACTTCCGGCCCAAACTGGTCAGAGTAGAGACAGAGCCGCCGGAAGGCCATCTGGAACTGCCGGATGTTCAGCACGTTGTCCTCTCGGAAATCCTTGAAGTTCCACAAGGGCAGGGCGTGGCCAGGCTTCCGCCGGGGCTTGCGCACCACCTGGATGACGTCCGGGTTTGCCTGGGGCAGGTCGTCCGGCCGGATGTCGTGGGAGCCGTCAAAGACCTCGCCTTCCAGCTGTGCCTGGGAGTCCTCGTAGATGGGGGTCCCCTCCTGCTCCTCCATGGCACGGCGACGCAGGGCTGCCAACTGGGCTTCCTCCTCCAGGGTGTGAGTGTACTGGAGGGGGTCAGGCCGATTGGGGCGCTGGAGCATGGCTAGGACGTCCTCGGGCAGGTCGTCCCGCAGCCTACCGGTGGCAGTGTAGAAGACGTCGTAGAAATATTCCTCAAAGGCTTGGTCGAACTTGTCGTACTCCGATTCCGATTTGCACAGGATCGCCCGGCACAGGTCGTAAAACCCTGTCAGGGAGGAACGATGCAGTCCCAGGGACAGGGCTTGCTGTACCGTCAGCCATTCGGTGGTGGATACGTCCAGGCCGTATTGCCGCAGAAGGTAGAAAAATTCATCAAACATGACCGGTCACCTCTCGTTGTGTCAACCTTCAAACTAAAGTTGATTCTAGCAGAAAAGCCGACCTGGCGCAAGGGAACCGGAAGACAATTCCATTCCAACCGTCAGTTCTTCACCAGCAGCCGTTTCAGCGCCTGCTCCAGCCCTTGTACGGTCAGGGGATAGAGGGGGAACATGGCGGAGATGATGGCATAGGTCTGCCCCCACTCCCCAAACAGCCCATCCTTGGGCATCTGGAAGGGGGTGAGCCAGACGGCGTAGGGATACTGCTTCAAAATAGCCTGGAGCCAGTCCTGACCGGAGAAGCCCTGGTTGTTCTGGGTGGTCTCCAACGGATGGAAGGTCAGGTCGCTCATGTCCATGGCCGCGTCCCCCACCAAAATGATCTTGTACTCACTGCCGCACTCCCGCAGGACCTTCTGAGTGGAGACTGCATACTGCTCCTCCAAAGTGGGATTGGTATAAAGGTATTCCTCTACGCAGTTGTGGAAGAAATACGTTTTCAAATCTTTGAATCGGTTGGAACGGCTGGCGGCCTGGAAGAGCTGGCTGCACAGCTGGCTGTATGGCCCCATCGACCCGCCGGAATCCATCAGGAGCAACACCTTGATGTTATTCTTGCGGGGTTTTTTGTACCGAATTTGCAGCAGGCCACCCTTTTGGCAGGTGTCGTGGATGGTCTTCGCTACATCTAATTCTTCCTCCACCCCAGCCTGCTCCGAGTAGCGGCAGAGCCGCCGGAAGGCCATTTGGAACTGCCGGATGCTCAGCACATTGTCCTCCCGGAAATCCTGGAACGTCCGCTGGCCGGCCACTCGCAGGGCGGAACGGCTCATGGGCTTGCCGCCCACCCGGATGGCGTTGGGGTTAGAGCCGGAGTTGCCGAAGGGGGAGATGCCGTGGGTGCCCACGTAGTGGTAGCCGCCGTTGTGCTCGCTCCGCTGGGATTTCAAACGGTGCCGGAACTTCTTCTCAATGTCCTCACGCGTCCAACTGCGCATCTCGTCCGTGATGTCCTCCGCCGTCTTGCGGATGATGCGGGCGCCGTTGCGTCCGGGGTTATTCACCCAGTCCAGGATCTGGGCGGAGATGTCGTCCTTCCCGCTGGCTTCTACGTAGCGGATGACGTCCTGGAAGTAGTCCAGGAACGCCACTTCAAACTTGTCGTACTCGGTCTCTGACTTGCACAGGATGGCCCGGCTCAAGGTGAACAGGCCGTTGATGGAACAGTCGTGGAGCTGCATCTTCAGCGCCTCCTGTAGGGTCAGCCACTCCTTGGTGGATACGTCCAGGCCGTATTGGCGCAGGTGGTATAGGAAATCGTTAAACAAAGAAAATCACCTCGTTCAAAAGGTCACGGGGTCTGATGCTCCAATGCCTCGATGCGGTGGAACAGATCCCATTGGGTGGGCAGGTTGCCCTCTCCCAGCACTTCCTGTACCTCAGCTTGCAGCTTATTCCAGATGTTCAGACCGGCCATAAAAGCCTTGCTGCCAGTCTCGCTGAGCTGGATGGCACTGCTGCGGCGGCTGGCGCCGGGGGCGGGTTCTACCAACTCCTTTTTCTCCAGCGTGTTCAGGTTGCGGATGATGGTGGTGCGGTCCAGGCTGGTGTACTGTGCCAGCTCGCTCTTATTGCAGGAGCCCAGCTGCTGGATGCTGTTGAGCAGGAAGAACTGGTTCCCGGTCAGGCCGATGGGGGCGAAGGCGGCGTCATAGTACTTGGTCAGCGTGTTGGCCGCCCGGCGGTAGTTGATGCAGTAGCAGGGGGAGTGGACGGGTTGGATGTTTGCCATAGAGGGCGCTCCTTTCTCAGAATGGATCCATAGTGTGTATTAGCACGTGTGCATATACACGCTGTAGCAGGCGGAACGAGGTTTGTCAAGCATAAATTTTCGATTGGATCAAATTGCGTTCGACAGGAAAACAGGTGTTCCTCAGGCACACCATTCAAAAAACGGAAGATTTTTCGCCACTTGTCCGCGCCTTTGTGGGATATGCACTATGGATGAGATAACATAATATAATTATGAACACAAAATGAACAAAGAAAATCAAAAAAAGGGTTGACACCGATAGGGGGATGTGGTATATTACAGGTACAGAAAGGAAGCAGACAAAAACAGGCAAGAGAATCGGTCAGGTTGACTCCTGAAAGACCAGATCCACCGCCTACCGTCATCCTTCAGGATGGCACCCGCACTGCCCATTCTGAATGTAGAAATCAAGTTTAGGAGGATAGTCCATTGAACAACTGACAAACCACTGGCAGTCTTCATAGCGGCAGCTGTCGGTGAAGCGCAAATGAGTTTAGCCGTTGTTATAGTAAGTTCTCTCACAGCCTATCACGCATGATTCGGTAAGGAGGAGAGCCAAATGGCACTAGTTCTGAAGCTGATTTAAGTACCGGTGAGAAAGGGGATGGTTCCAAAGTACAACTCGTGATTCAAACCGACTATCAAAAGCCGGCAGACCAGTCGGAGTAACAGTTTTGAATGCCGGAGCGCACAGATTTTGAAAGGGTGAGTCCCATGATTCTGTATAAGGCCCCGATTCAGATCGACTAAGGAGGATAGTCCAATGACCTACTGAGTCCCCACGGATGATTTTTATGGCAGTCATTCGCTGGGTGTAAGCAGAAGAAAGCCATAGACAAGTGAATCGCTTTCCGCAAGCAAAGGAGGAAGGCCCCAATGGAGATTATTCTGAAACTGATTTAAGAACAGGTTAGAAGGGGGATGGTTCCAAAGTGCAGACAACAGTCAGCCGACAAGGAGTTACGGTGGCTGGTCGGTGAAGTGTGACACTGAATTTAAGCATGATTTGAAAGGAGGCATGGACAACCATGAAACTCGACTTTAAGGCAGAACAGAAATGACCCGGTTCACCGCTGATAGCAGTTCGAACCGGGTCATTTCTTTTGTGTCTTTGAGGTGGAGAACCCCCCGACTGATGACATCATCAGCCGGGGTTTGTCCGTTATACCTCAGGCGGACGCTTCTTCTTGGGCAGTTTCCGCTTGTTGCCATGGACGTCCACAATGTACGTGTTGTCCAGCTGTCCCCGCAGGGACTCCTTCATGGCGTCAATGTACAGCCGGCGCAGCTTGGCCTGCTCCTCTTTTTCCTCCGCTGTCAGACCCTCTGCCTTGGATTTCCGAGCCAGTTGGTTGATGCGGTCGATCTGTGCTTGCGTTACGGGCATATCCTTTGCCACTCCTTTATAAAATAGATTTGAACTTGTTAGATATACCGCTCCACGGTGATGGACACCCGCCCCTTCCGGCTCAGTCCACCCACCTCTGCCAGGCGGCATTTCCCCATGCCACGGCAGGCCAGCACATCCCCTTCTGCCACTACCTGGTCTGCATGGGTACATTCCAGATGGTTCAGGGACACCCGGCCGCTGGAGATGGCCTCGGTCATCTTCGCCCGGCTGGTGCCGAATCCAGTGGCGGCCACAGCGTCCAGCCGGAGGGAAGAGACGGTGCCGTGGATGGTCTTTTTGGCGATTTGGGGAGTGGACAGCTCTGACAGTGGGATTTCAGACAGTTTTAATTTGACCCGACCAGCCTGGGTGAAATTTTCTCGCAGATAAGGTAAAATCTCCGGCAGCAGCAGAATGTCACAGCTGTGCTCAGACACCAGCAGGTCGCCCACCGTTTCCCGGCGGATGCCCAGACCCATCAGCGCACCCAGAATGTCCCGGTGCCCCAACGTGTCCCCCTCGTACCAGACCGCCCGCAGGGCGGCCAGCCCATAGGGTTCCGGCAGCTCGTCCTCCGGTTCCAGCCAATCCGGCAGGAAGACGCACACTTGTCGCTCCGCTTCCGGATACCCACCTTCAAACCGGTGAGATGGATGCCCCAGAGCGGCGATGAGCTGTTTGGCCAGGGCACACTCTCTGGGAGTCAAAAACGGGGTGCGGCAAGGCTCGCACTTGCGCACGGCACCCACCGACTGATCCAGCACCCGGCGCAGCAGCAACCGTTCCTCCGGCGTGCGTCCCAGGTGATTGCAAAGTTCCGTCTCTCGTCCCATCGTCCTGCCCTCCTTGTCCGTCGTTCTCATTATTGTAACAAAGGGGAGCGGCGGCGTCAATGCAGGTTCACGGCAGGATTTGTGCAGGTCGCCATTGTATTCCGATACAGAATCCGGTATAATCAAACCAATCTTGGCATCTGAAGAAAGGGGTTGTTCCCGTTGACCAAACAACGTCATATCTATCGCATCACCGCCGCCGTCCTGACCGCCGCCCTGCTCCTGCTGCCCGGCTGCGGCACCTTGGGGAGTGGCAGTGCGGCCTCTTCCGCGCCCGCTCAGGTGGAGGTGGAGAAGGAGTACGCACGATTTCCGCGGTTCCAGGATCGGAAAGTGAACCAGGACAATCGGGTGCTCACCCTCACAAACTGGAAGAAAAGCCCCTTTCGCCTGGTCTACACCCTGTCCATCGGCGGGCAGACCATCTATGAGTCGCCTACGCTAGAGCCGGGGGAAAAGCTGGACTGGGACATTTTGGCCTATTGCAAGGAGAGCTGTGACCTGGATATCACCGCCACCGCCTTTTCCATGGAGGGGAAGGAGGAGAACAGCATCACCCAGACCATCCACCTGACCTTGCCCAAGGCCAAAAAAGCAAAGAAAAAAACACAGAAAAAAGCGAACCAGCAGACCGACCAAGGGTCGGCTGCTGTGACGCAGACAGAGGGGAAGGATACACCGTGAAGAAAAATTATTCCGCTGCCCTGGCCGGTGTCACCGTCTATCGTCACCTGCTGCAATTGCCGCCTCTGGCGGCTCTGACCAAGCTCTTCCGAGCGTTGGAGCAGCAGGACGGCGTGACCGCCCTGGAGGGGTATACAGAGACCTTTTACGCACTGACCCAGGAGGGGACGGACAGCTTAGCAGATTACCTGGTGGATCAGCTCCGCTACGGCGTCTCCTCTTACGCCCAGGCGGCCGCCCATGGACAAGCTGGCGTGGTGCTCACCCAGGCGGCAGAGCGGGATCTGGCCGTTTTTGCGGATTTGGCCGCTTTGGAACCGGCCTCAATCAAGGCAGAGCTGGCGTCTCTGGTGCCGGAGGATTGGCGGGACACCGTACAGACCCTGCCGGAGTGGGGACACGGCTCGCTGCCGACCTTTGAGGCGCTGACCGCCTTTTATGAGACCCATGGCTGCGGCATCTTCTCCCGTTACCAGGCGTTTGTCTGGCAGGACGGCGCACTGCACCCGGTGAAGGAGCCGGATTTCGTCCCAGAGGATGCGTTCATTGGCTACGAGCGTCAGCGGGAGCAGGTGGTGGAGAACACCCGCCTGCTGGTGTCTGGGCGGCAGGTCAACAACGTCCTGCTCTACGGCGTGTCTGGCACCGGGAAATCTGCCACCGTCAAGGGTCTGCTGGGGATGCCGGAGTTTGCGTCCCTGCGGCTCATCGAGGTGCCCAAGGAAGAGCTGTGTGACATCCCCAAGCTGGTGCGGGATTTGGCACATCGTCCTCAGAAGTTCATCATCTTCATTGACGACCTGGCCTTCGACAAGGAGGATCGCACCTTCTCCTCCTTGAAGACCATTCTGGAGGGCGGCCTGGAGCCGCGTCCGGTGAATGTGGCGGTGTACTGCACCTCCAACCGTCGGCACCTGGTGCGGCAGAACTTCTCCGACCGGGACGGCGACGAGATCGACGCCAGCGAGACCATTCAGGACAAGACCTCCCTGGCTGACCGATTCGGCCTGCGCATCCTGTTCTCTGAGCTGACCAAGCCTCAGTTCATTGAGATGGCGTTGGATATGGCACAGGCCAAGGGCATCCAGCTGGAGCGGCAGGAGCTGCATCGCCTGGCCGTCCGCTGGGAGGCGCGGCATACCAGCCGAAGCCCTCGTTCTGCGCTGCAATTTGTCTCCAGCTTACAGGGACAGGGTTGATCATAGAAACAGGCACGTCCGTGGGACGTGCCTGTTTTTTGCGGAAAAGGGTGACTGCCTCACCGGGGGCAGTGAGGCAGTCAAGGAGAACGAACAATATAATCGATATTTGCTTGGAAAGATTACCCTACCTTCTGTCCTTCCTGGGCGACCAGGTGGTAGGGGAGGGCGACAAAGACAGTACCGCCTACCATGTTGCCCAAGGTGACGAAGACCAGGTTCCATACGTAACCGGAGAGGGTGACGTCCTGAGTGGTGGTGTTGAGCAGGGCGGTGCCGATGATGGTCATGTTGGCGATGCTGTGCTCAAAGCCGCAGATCATAAAGATGAGGATGCACCAGACCACCATGATGAGCCGAGCGGCTTCGTTTTTCAGCCGCACCGAGCACCAGACGGCCAGGCACACGCAGATGTTGCACAGGATACCCCGGGCGAAGAGCGCCAGAGCGCCCTGGCTGACCTTGCTCTGGGCGGTGGTGACAAAGAAGCTGGCGATCGCCTCGTTGCCGGTGATGCCGGTGGCCTGGAAGATCAGGATGAGCACCCAAGAACCCAGCAGGTTCCCCACGTAGCACACAAACCACAGGAGGGCGGTGTCTCTCCAGGAGACCGTCCGGTTCAGGGAGGCGGCGCCCAGCACCAGGTTATTGCCGGTGAACAGCTCGCACCCGGCGGCGATGACCAGGCTCAGGGCGGCGGCAAAGACCAGGGAGACCAGGAATTTTACCGCGGTGGAGCCAGCGGCGGTGGCGAACCCACCGATGCACATGGCGGCGAAGCTGCCCAGGGCGATGAACATCCCGGCCAGCATGGCGGACAGGAAGTAGCCAAAGGGGCGGCTGCGGAAAAAGTTTAACTTCTTCCGGCCGTTTTCACAAATCGTCAAATAATCCTCTCTGAACATGGTAACACACTCCATTTCTCTTGTGCTGCCCTTTCTTGTGTCCGCGAGCGGTGAACAAAAAAGGGCAACATGAACCAATCTCATGTTGCCCAGACGGTCGGCGATTTTGTCCATTCGTGACCTACACTGTGGTGCTCCACATAACCCGTCAGCAGGTCACGTTTTTTCAATTATAGTACTACAATAGCATGATTTAGGGGGAAAAGTCAATGAAAAAAACTGGATTTTGTCAAATTTTCAAATCCACCCAACGCCCCTGCCGGAATCGCACATAGGCCAGGATGAGGCGGCAGGCCTGGTCGGTGAGCACGCCCAGCCACACGCCGGTCAGTCCCCAGTGCAGTCCCAGCACCAGCAGACAGGTGAAGGCGGTACGCACTACGGTGATGCTGGTGACCGAGGCGAAGAGGGTATACTTCACGTCGCCGGCGGCACGGAGGCAGCCCATATAGATGACCGAGGAGATCTGGAAGAAGGTGATGAGGGTGGAGAAGCGCATGATCTCCACGCCGTACTCCACAATGTGCGGCTCGGTGGGGAAGTACAGGCCATAAAACCACCGGCCGAAGACCACGAAGAGGATGGCGAGGATGAGGGAGATGGTGATACCGATGCGCTGGCACAGGTGGCCATAGGTTTTGGCGATCTCCTTTTGCCCTTCTCCCAGGCTGCGCCCGGTCAGCGCCACTGCCGCCACCTGCATGCCGTCACCAAAGGCGAAGCTGATGGTCAGCACGTTCATGCCCACTTGGTGGGCGGCCATGGCGTCGGTGCCCAGGGAGGCGGCCACCAGAGCGGTGGCGATGAAGCCGATGCGCATGAGCAGGTTCTCCACCAAAATGTTCCCGGACAGGTGGAACAGCTCCCGGACGGACTTCCAGGCGGGACGGATCTTGGCCTTGAGGATGTGGGGCAGACTAACGAACCCGTCCGGATGACGCAGGGAGAAGATGCTCATGCCGCAGGCCACCACCGTGCCAAAGACCGTGGCGATGGCCGCACCGGCGATGCCCAGGGCGGGGAAACCGAAGTGGCCTTCGATGAGCAGGTAGTTGCCGCAGATGTTCAGGACACTGGAGGTGACGTTGGTGGTCATGGCGATGCGGGTGTTGCCGCTGCCCCGGAGGGCGGCGTTGATGGTCATGGAGATGACACTGAAGATGATGCCGCCCATGATGATGCGGAAATAGGTCACGGCTGCCGCGTGGGTGTCCGGTTGAGAACCACATAGGTCGATGATAGGACTGGCCAGGGTGACGCAGAGGGTACTGATGACGGCGCAGACCAGGATGGATAGGACCAGAGCGGTGATCATGACTTGGTTGGCGTCCTCTCGCCGTTTTTCACCCAAGCGTCGAGCGACCAGAGCGGACAGGGCCACATTGGTGGCGATGAAAAAGGCCAGACCCAGGAATTTAGGCTGGGTGGTCAGTCCCACGGCGGCTACGGCGTAGCTGCCCAGGTTGCTGACCATCTTTACGTCGATCATGCCAGCCAGGGCGATGAAAAAGCTCTCCAGCACGGCGGGCCATGCCATGCCAAGGGTGTTTTTCAGTAGTTCACGGGTGTTTGCCACTGGCTGGCGCGGCAGTCGGTTTGCGTCTTCCATCCTGGATCTCCTCCTTTACGTCTTTGTAAATATCTATTTTTGACAACATAATAT
>CAKTHW010000011.1 GCA_934565425.1 uncultured Oscillospiraceae bacterium | reverse complement strand
AAAATTCCCGAGGTAAAGATCATCGAGCCGGACGTGTTCGGCGATCACCGGGGCTGGTTCATGGAAACCTGGTCCCTGCCCAAGTATGAAGCCCTGCACTTCAACAGCATGCAGGACAACGAGAGCTTCACCGCCAGGAAGGGGACCCTGCGGGGCATCCACTTCCAGCAGGACCCCATGGCCCAGGCCAAGATCGTCCGGGTGGTGCGGGGCGCCGTGATGGACGTGGCGGTGGACCTGCGGAAGGGGTCCCCCACCTATCTGCAGTGGGTATCCGTGGAGCTCAGCGCCGAAAATAAGCGCCAGTTCTACATTCCCCGGGGCTTTGGCCACGGCTTCGTGACCCTGACGGACGATGTGGACTTCTGCTATAAGGCGGACAACCTCTATGACCATCCCAGCGACCGGTCCATCCGCTTCGACGACCCTGCCATTGGCGTGGACTGGGGCGTGACGGACCCCATTCTGTCCGACAAGGACAAAAACGCTCCGCTGCTGGCGGACAGCGACTGCAACTTCGTTTACGGAAAGGGAGAATGAGCCATGACCATTATCGTTACCGGCGGCGCCGGCTTTATCGGCAGCAACTTCGTGTTCCATATGCTCAAGGAGCATCCCGACTACCGCATCGTGTGCCTGGACAAGCTGACCTACGCGGGGAACCTGTCCACCCTGGCTCCTGTGATGGACAACCCCAACTTCCGCTTCGTGAAGGCGGATATCTGCGACCGGGAGGCCGTTTACAAGCTGTTTGAGGAGGAGCACCCCGACATGGTGGTGAACTTCGCCGCCGAGAGCCATGTGGACCGCTCCATCGAGGATCCCGGTGTGTTTTTGCAGACCAACATCATCGGCACCGCCACCATGATGGACGCCTGCCGCAAGTACGGCATCCAGCGCTATCACCAGGTGTCCACCGACGAGGTGTACGGCGACCTGCCCCTGGACCGGCCGGACCTGTTCTTCACCGAGGAGACCCCCATCCACACCTCCAGCCCCTACTCCAGCTCCAAGGCGTCCGCCGACCTGCTGGTGCAGGCGTATCACCGGACCTATGGCCTGCCGGTGTCCATCAGCCGCTGCTCCAATAACTACGGGCCCTATCACTTCCCGGAGAAGCTGATCCCCCTGATGATCGCCAACGCCCTCAACGACAAGCCCCTGCCGGTGTACGGCGAGGGTCTCAACGTCCGGGACTGGCTGTATGTGGAGGATCACTGCCGGGCCATCGACCTGATCATCCACAAGGGCCGCGTGGGCGAGGTGTACAACGTGGGCGGCCACAACGAGATGCGCAACATCGACATTGTGAAGCTGATCTGCAAGGAGCTGGGCAAGCCCGAGAGCCTCATCGTCCATGTGGCGGACCGGAAGGGCCACGATATGCGCTATGCCATCGACCCCACCAAGATCCACAACGAGCTGGGCTGGCTGCCGGAGACCAAGTTCGCCGACGGCATCAAAAAGACCATCGACTGGTACCTGAATCACCGGGAGTGGTGGGAGACCATCATCTCCGGCGAGTATCAGGACTACTACGAGAAGATGTACGGAAATCGCTGAGCCATGGAGCAGCAGGCAGTAGAAGTTCGGATGGGGCAGACGCACCTGGGCTTTGTGGACGCGGCAAAGGGCCTGGGCATGCTGGCCATCATCTGGGGCCACATGGACTACCTGTGGAGCACCAGCTCCGTATGGTTTTCCTCCTTCAAGATCGCTGTGTTCTATGTGGTGGTGGGTCTGCTGAAGGCATACCGCTATGGGGAGCGGGGCCAGAGGGATTCCTGTGCACAGGTGATGAAAAAACGCTGGTATTCCCTGGTGATCCCCTATGGCGTGTTTTCGGCTCTGGCGATTCTGGCGCACCTGGCTTTTCTCACCATACACGGCGGCAGCAGACTGGCGGCCCTGAAGGGGGACGTGATCCTGACGGTGACGCTGCGGGGTGTTGCCACCCTGTGGTTTCTGCCTACGCTGCTGATCGCCGAGCTGCTGTTTGCGGCGGTGCGGCCGGAGGGCTGGTCTGCCGCCAAGCGCATACTGGTGTGTGTCCTGGCGCCGGCTATCCTGTGCGTCATCGGCTATTTCTATCAGGGAATGGATATTCCCGGGGCGGATCGCCTGTGGGTGCAGGTGGTGCGCAATCTGTTTATTGTTCTGGCCAAGAGCGTCAGCGGCTTTTGGTTCATGCTGTGCGGGTATCTGCTTTACCGGCGGGGGAAGCCGCAGCGGCTGGGAAGGCTGCCGGTGCTGGCGGTCCTGCTGGCGGTGAATCTGGGCCTGTCGCTGCTGAGTCCGGACCTGGATTTCAACTCCTTTAAGCTGGGGTCCTTTGCTCCGGTGTTCTATCTCAACGGTGTGTTGGGTTCCGTGGCCGTTCTGGAGCTGCTGCGCTGGCTGGAGGCCCGCATATCCCTGAGGCCCCTGATCTGGTGCGGCAGGCACTCCATGTTCCTGATGGCCACGCATCTGCCCTGGCAGATCGCGCCGGAACTGGTGATGCTGGGCAAGCGTTTTTACCTGGCACAGACGCCGACGGCGCCGTATTTCCTGATGATGCTGGCGGAGTTCGCGGTGCTGATGCTTATTGAGGCTGCACTGGTCTGGTGCAAAGAGAAGGTCAAAGCCGCCATGACCGGGCGCTGGGGAAAAGAGCGGCCCATCTGCAAGGCGGTCAAGTATCTGTAACGAGGAGGTTACAAGCAATGAAGGTATTGGTAACGGGCGTGGGCGGTCAGCTGGGCCACGACGTCATGAACGAGCTGGCCCGCCGGGGCCATCAGGGCGTGGGCAGCGACATTGCCCCGGTATACAGCGGCATCGCCGACGGCTCCGCCGTGACGGGGATGCCCTATGTGGCCATGGACATCACCAATGAGCAGCAGGTGCGGCAGGTGATGGACCAGGTGCGGCCCGACGCCGTGATCCACTGCGCCGCCTGGACGGCGGTGGACCTGGCCGAGGACGCCGACAAGCAGCCCAAGGTCCGGGCCATCAACGTGGACGGCACCGCCCATCTGGCCCAGGCCTGCCGGGAGATGGACTGCAAGATGATGTACATTTCCACGGACTATGTGTTCAACGGCCAGGGGGAGACCCCCTGGCAGCCGGACTGCAAGGACTATCAGCCCCTGAATTTCTACGGCGAGACCAAGCTGGGCGGCGAGCTGGCCGTCAGCTCCCGGCTGGAGAAGTATTTCATCGTGCGGATCGCCTGGGTGTTCGGCCTGAACGGCAAGAACTTCATCAAGACCATGCTGCAGCTGGGCAAGACCCACGACAAGCTGCGGGTGGTGTGCGACCAGATCGGTACGCCTACCTATACCCTGGATCTGGCGCGGCTGCTGGTGGACATGATCGAGTCCGACAAGTACGGGTATTACCACGCCACCAACGAGGGCGGGTATATCTCCTGGTACGACTTCGCCTGCGAGATCTTCCGCCAGGCGGGGCTGCCGGTGCAGGTGGACGCCGTGACCACGGCGGAATACGGCGCGTCCAAGGCGGCCCGGCCCTTCAACAGCCGCCTGGACAAGAGCAAGCTGGCGGAGAACGGCTTCACGCCGCTGCCGGAGTGGAAGGACGCCCTGAGCCGGTATCTCCGGGAGCTGGGCGACAATCAGTAAGCGAAAAAGAGCTTGTCAAATAAGACTTTTTTGACAAGCTGACGGGCATCCGGCCTTGGCCGGATGCCCGTTTTTTTGGGCACACAATGCGGTACAATGGCAGCCTGTCCGCCGGGCCGACTGCACTGAGCTTTCCAGGTGACAGACTTCTTCGCGAAACGTTAATATATTCTGACAGAAAAATTCATTTTTATCCATTTTTCTGCCGGAGGCAATTGCATTCTTATGTGCAACATGCTATAATACGCGAAGGGGATTGCGGCTTATCTTCCCCACAGAGGGGAGGCCTCCGCGATATCTCCTTTTTTTGTTGGCAAAAGCCGCAGGAGAGCATCAAGAGGAAAACGGCCGTATGCGGCTGAGCGGGACAGAATGGAGAAGATCAACATGGAAATGGCGGCGGCCTCCCTGCTGCGGAAGGATCCGGAGGCAAAGCAGGAATCCGAAGGGGGATCGGAAAACCGGCGGCACGGCGGCCGGGCGGCGGATGTTGCCATCCTCTGCCAGTTTTTTGCCCCGGAGTACGTTACCTCCGCGCGGCTGAGCTGGGATACGGCCAAGTACCTTGCCGACAGCGGTCTGAAGGTGGAGGCCGTGTGCGGCTATCCCCGGGAGTATCATGCCGCAGGGAGCGTTCCTCTGCAGGAAACGCTGGACGGCGTTCACATAAGAAGACTGCGCTATCTGCAGCTGAAGCGGAGCAGCCGCCTGGGACGGCTTATAAACTATTTTTCGTTTACCGCCGCGGTGATACGTCACATCGGCGTTTTCAGGCACTGCGAGACGGTGATGGTGTATTCCAATCCGCCGGTGCTTCCCGTTGCCGCCGTGCTGGCCGAGGTCCTGTTCGGATGCAGGATCGTGTTTGTGTCCCACGACGTGTATCCCGAGATCGCCTATGCCTCCGGCAGTCTGTCCCCCGGCGGGGTGATCACCCGGGTGATGCAGGGCATCAACCGGTCGCTGTTCAAGCGCGCCGACGCCGTTGTTGCCCTGACCGACGAGATGCGGGGGTTCCTGCTGCGGAACCGTCCGGAGCTGTCGGAGGACAGGGTGGTGACAATCGCCAACTGGGCCCACGAGGCTCCGTCGGAGGGGGCAGGCAGCGCCCGCCGGGAGCTGGGATATGCGGAGGACGACTTTGTTGTGTCCTATTTCGGCAATTTAGGCGTGTGCCAGGACGAAACGGCGCTGATCCGGGCCATGGAGCTTCTCAAGGACCAGGCGCACATCAAATTCATGGTGGCCGGGCACGGAAGCAAGCTGTCCGACCTCCGACAGGCGGCGGAGCATCTGCCCAACGTGAAGCTCTGCGGCTTCCTGACGGGGGAGGACTTCGACCGGGCCTTGGCCGCCAGCTCCTGCGGCATCGTCAGCCTGGAACGGGGGCTGACCGGCATGTGCGCGCCCAGTAAATATTACAGCTATCTGCAGGGCGGCCTGCCGATCCTGGCCGTGGCGGAACAGGACTCCTATCTGTCAAAGGAGGCTGTGCACGCCGGGATCGGGCTGTTTTCCGACGTGGGAAACGGCGCGCAGCTGGCCCGGAACATCCTGACGCTTTATCAGGACCCGGAGCTGTGCAGGAAAATGTCGGGCAATGCGGCGAGACTTTACGCGGACCGGTACGCCGAGGACATCAGCCTGAACAGGTATGTGGACCTGTTCAGGGGCGTATTGCGCACGGCGGACTGAGGGATCACCTTTCATGAGATATTTATTCATCAACTCCGTTTACGGCGTCGGAAGCACAGGCAGGATCGTTGCGGAAAAATGCCGGCAGCTCAGAAGTGAGGGGCATGAATGCGCCGCCGCATACGGCAGAGCGTGCGCGGATAACGGCGCGGCGCAGCTGATCCGGATCGGCACAAAGGCGGATTATCTGGTTCATGCCGGAATCGTGCGGTTATTGGATCTGAATGGATACGGCTCCGGGGCGGCGACCCGGCGGCTGCTTCGGCAAATGGAGCGTTTTCGGCCGGACGTGGTCTGGCTGCACAATCTGCACGGATATTATCTGAACATCGGCCTGCTTTTCGGATGGCTGAAGGAGCATCCGCAGATCCGGGTCCTCTGGACGCTACACGACTGCTGGGCGTTTACCGGGCACTGCGCACATTTCAGCGCCGTCGGCTGCGATCGCTGGAGATCCGGCTGCGGAGACTGCCCGCAACTGAGGGCGTATCCCAAAACCTATGGACCGGACCGCACACAGGCGTATTACCGCTATAAACGCGCGTGCTTCACCGGCGTCGCAGACCTGACGCTCATCGTTCCGTCGGAGTGGCTGGCCCGGACGGTGAAGCAGAGCTTTCTGAGCGGGTATCCCGTTGAGGTGCGGCGCAATCAGATCGACCGGAATATTTTCAGGCCGACTCCCAGCGATTTCCGGGCCAGGTACGGACTGGCCGGGAAAACGGTGGTTCTGGGCGCGGCCAGCGTCTGGACCCGGGAGAAGGGACTGCCCGATTTCTGCCGGCTGCGGGAGAAGCTGGACAGCCGGTATGCCATTGTTCTGGTGGGAGTGACGGAAAAGCAGAAAAGCGGACTGCCCGCGGGCATTCTGGCCCTGCCCCGCACCGCAGACGCCGAAGAACTGGCTGGGATCTACAGCGCGGCAGACGTGTTCGTTAACCCCACGCACCAGGATACATATCCGACGGTGAACCTGGAGGCCAGGGCCTGCGGGACGCCGGTCGTTACCTATGACGTGGGCGGCAGCCCTGAGAGCGCAGGCGGAGAGCACATTGCGGCGGAAGGCGACATTGACGGGCTGGCAGAGGAGATCCGTCGGCTGACGGAACCGGCGGCGGTGTTGCCGTAAGCATTTTTGGGACCATTGTTCCCGGGAACACGGGAATTGGAAATCATATTTTCTGCGAGTCGACCGGCATTCCGGGCATCCGGGGTCGTTTCGCCGCCCTGAGGCGCACGACGGCCGGACCCGAAAATGATCCGGAAGAGCGGCGTTTGCCGGTAAACCTGCAGGGAGTTGTACTCCGGCAATGGCACAGAGTATTTACAAGGACAGGTGGTGGTCAATCAGAGAGTATACAGATCCCAGCGATCCGCGCACGATCAATGATGAAAGGAAAGAAAGCATGAAAAAGTTTTCGCTCAAGAAAACGGCGGCCCTTGTTCTGAGCCTGCTGATGCTTGTCGGCGTGGTGCCGACGGCGGCATTTGCGGCCGGAACGGACTATGCATCCGAGACCCACGATGTGTTCAAGCACACGGAGTCTACCCTGGCCCCCGGCGTGGAGCAGTACATCAACTACGCCTACGCCAAGGACGGCAAGCAGATGGTCTACTATGTGGCCACTGCGGACATCACCCGGGACGACGTGGTGGTGCAGACGTCCTATCTCAAGCAGCACGAAAACGGCATCATGGGCATGGAGAAGCTCACCAACCAGATGGCCTATGCCAACGGGAAGTACAGCAACCCCGATGATGCCCAGTTCATCAGCGAGTATTACAACGTAGTGGCAGGCGTCAACGCCTCCTTCTACAACATGACCACCGGTCAGCCCATGGGCATCACCTATATCGACGGTGTGTCCTTCGGCACCAACAACTATGACAACTTCTTCGCCGTTCTGAAGGACGGCAAGACGGCGGTCATCGACTATGCCAGCAACCTCAGCAAGTATGTGGACGAGAACGGCCAGAGCACCATCTGGCAGGCGGTGGCCGGTTCCGTGTGGCTGGTCCGCGACGGCAAGGACGTTACCGCCAACGCAAGCGGTTCTTACAACACGGACCGCCACTCCCGCACCTGCGTGGGCGTCACCGCCGACGGCAAGGTGGTGACCATGGTGCTGGACGGCCGCCAGGAGCCCTTCTCCTGCGGCGGTACCATGCACGAGCTGGCCCAGATCATGCTGGAGGCCGGCTGCGTGGCGGCTGTCAACCTGGACGGCGGCGGCTCCGCCACCTATGCCGCCCGGCCTGAGGGCGCCGACGCCGTCAGCGTCATCAACCGGCCCTCCGACGGCTCCGAGCGGTCCATTTCCGCGGGCCTGATCATCGCCTCCACGGCGGCCCCCTCCAACGTGTTCGACCGCGTGAGCATGACGGCGGCGGACGAGTACGTCACCCCCGGCACCGGCACGGAGATCACCGTGTCCGGCGTGTCTCCTGCCGGTACGTCGGCGGAGATCCCCGAGGGCGTCACCTACGCCGTCTCCAACGGTACCTATGAAAACGGCATCCTGACCCCGGCGGCCGTGGGCGACACCGTCCTGACGGCCCAGTACGAGGGCCGGGACGTGGGCTCCGTCACCGTCCATGCGGTGATGCCCGAGAAGCTGGCCTTCGTCAACGCCAGCATGACCGTGCCCTTCGGGAAAACGGTGACGCTGAACCTGACGGCCACCTACGGTCTCAACGAGGTGAAGATCAAGGCCCAGGACGTGAACTTTACCCTGGGCAACCCCGGTGTGGGCACCATCGACGGCTTTGACTTCACCGCCGGTGACGGCAGCGTCACCGAAAGCGCCATCACGGCAGCAATCATCGGAACGGACGTGACCGCCGCCGCCCAGATCAAGCTGGGCAAGGGGTCCGAGGTACTGTGGGACTTTGAGGACGGCGACGTCTCCGAGTTCTATCGCACGGCTGCGGCCAATTACAACTATCTCATCACCCCCGGCAGCTGCTCCCTGGTGACCGCCGAGACCGGAAAGGTCCACAGCGGCAGCTATGCCCTGAAGTTCAACGCCGACTTCTCCGTGGCCACGGAGTCCGGCTATATGAACGCCCGGCTGAACGTGAAGAACAACACCGGCGAGCGCATCGACCTGAAGGATGCCACCCGCCTGGGTATGTGGATCTATTTCCCCATTGAGGCCAAGTCTCTCAACGGCCGCGTCTTCCTGCAGGAGGTCACGGAGCGCAACGAGGACGGCTCCATCAAGACCGTGTCCAGCAAATACACCACAGCCACCCTCATTGACGACGGCGGCGACTGGGACTGCGGCTTCACCATGGAGTATGACGAGCCCGGCTGGCACTATGTGTACTTCAACCTGTCCGGCGGCGACTGGTGCATTCCTGCCAATTGGACCATGCTGGATATGTACGTCAACGACCGGGACGGCAGCAAGCACGGCTATAACCACCTGGAGCACAAGTCCCAGAACAGCAACGTGGTGATGTATCTGGACGACATCACCGTGGATTACTCCGACGCCGTGGACGACCGGGACGCTCCCGTGTTCAGCAGCCTCCGCTGGGCGGATTCCAAGATGAGCGATGCCGCCTCCTTCACCCGGGGCACCGTGGCCCAGACCAATGACAACGTACTGTCCTTCAGCGCTGCCGTGGCCGACAAGGACAAGAGCAACGCCACCGGCCTGGATGAAGCCACTGCCCGGATCTATGTGGACGGCGTGGCCGTTCCCAGCACCCTGCAGGGCGGCGTGCTGTCCACCGGCGACTGCGTGCTGGCCGACGGCATCCACACCGTGAAGTTCGCCGTCTGCGACAAGCAGGGCAACTATGCCTCCGCCATCCGCCAGATCAACGTGCAGGCCGGCAGCGGCCTGTCCACCGTGAAGCTGGTGCCTCACGACGCATCCGTGAACAACATCCTGCTGGGCTCCGTGTACTACATGGACCTGGTTGCGACCGACGTGGAAAAGGTACAGTCCGTGTCTGCGGACATCGACCTGAACAATATGAGCCGCTGGGAGCTGGACCACATGACCGTGGCCCCGGGCTTCGAGGCCTCCTATGTCATCAGCGACCCCGATGAGAAGATCGCCACCGTCACCATCACCCGCACCGGCAGCACCGATGCCACCGGCGAGGGCGTGCTGGTGTCCATGCCTGTGCGCACCTGGGAGCTGCCCGCCGTGGTGGCTGACGGCACCCGCACGAACGTGTGGATGTATCCCGAATACCGCAAGGGCAACGAGGTGTGGCCCATCGACATCAGCGCCTCCGTGGTCCGGGGCGAGGTGACCTTCATCGACGGCACCGCTGACACCTTCACCGGTGCGGGGGTCCAGGTGGATACCGAGGCCCATTACTGGACCAACGAGACCAAGCCCGCCGACTACGCTTCCTGGAACGGCGGCCATGACCACCGGGCCGAGACCAAGCAGTACTATGCCGAAACCGCCACCAACCATGTGGACGCCGTGGCCCTGCCCGACAAGGCGGCCACCTGCACCGAGGACGGCTACACCGGCCGCACCTACTGCCAGGTGTGCAGCTCCGTGGTGGAGTGGGGCACCGCCGTTCCCGCCACCGGCCACAGCTATGAGCTGACGGACGGCGTGATGAAGTGCTCCGTCTGCGGCGAGTTGCTCACCGGCCAGCTGGACGGCAAGCGCTATGCCGACGGCATCCTGCTGCAGGGCTGGGACGGCGAGTCCTACTATGTGGACGGCGTGGCCCTGACCGGCCTGCAGAAGATCGACGGTTACTACTACGACTTCGGCGAGGACGGCGTGTGCCCCGGCCGGGCCAAGCTGAACGGCTTCTACTACGACAGCTCCGTTCAGGCCTACAGATACTTTACCGCAGGCGTGATGGCCATCGGCGAGGTGGACATTTATCCGAATGTGTACTTCTATGACGAAAATGGCTGCGCGATTTCCGGCCAGGTGAACCTGCTGGGCTATGTGTGCCATTTCGATGAGAAAGGCGCGTTTGTTTCCTCCGACGACAAGAACGTTGTGGACGCCGGCTTCTCGGGAACGAACATCCAGTATGTCCTGCTTTCCGACGGCACCCTGAAGGTGGACGGAACGGGCGCGATCAAGGACTATACCGCCAACGGTATCTATCCCGCCTGGATCATCAAGAACGATATGAACCAGATCACGGCGCTGGAGATCGGAAGCGGGATCACGAAGATCGGCCGCTTTGCCTTCTTCCGCAACGGCTATCTGAAGAACATCCGGTTTGCGGAAAATTCCTCCCTAGAGACCATCGGCTGGGGCGCTTTCGGCCATTGCTGGCGCCTGACGGGCGTTACCATTCCCGCCAGCGTCAGAACGCTGGATCCCTATGCATTCTATGAGTGCGGCGCCATGAAATATGTGGACTTCGAGGCGGGCAGCAAGCTGACCACCATCGACTTCTGCGCATTCCAGCATGGCATGGCCCTGGAGAGCGTGTTTATCCCCGAATCCGTCACCAAAATGGGCGGCGACATCTTTATCAAGGCGAACCCGGACATGGTGCTGAAGGTGGCCGAGAACTCCGTGGGTCATTCTTACGCCCTGAATTATGGCCTGAAGTATGAGCTGCGGGCCGGCACGCCTGTTGAGGTGGCCAGCGGCAGCTGCGGCGAGAACGCGGTGTGGACCCTGTACTCCGACGGTGAGCTGCGGATCAGCGGCAGCGGAGCCATGACCAACTACACCTCCCATGCCCAGCAGCCCTGGGGCAGCGTCCGCCACACCATCAAGAAGATCGTCATCGGCAAGGATATCACCAGCGTGGGCAACTACGCCTTTGCATACTGCCAGAACACCACGGCCGTGGAGTTTGAGGAGGGCAGCAAGGCGGCCACCATCGGTGTGCTGGCGTTCTTCAACAATCCCAAGGTCACTCAGGTGAACCTGCCGGAGTCCGTGACATACATCTCCGCCTATGCGCTGGGCGACTGCTTCGCGCTGGAGAGTGTCTATATCCCCCAGGGTACCACCGGTATCTATAAGACCGCCTTTACCAATTCCGCCAAGGTGGTTCTGAACGTGGCTGAGGGCTCCTATGGCGAGGCCTTTGCCAAGCAGCACGGCATCGCTTACACCACCCGGCCCTTTGCCTATACGCCTGTGGCCAGCGGCAGCTGCGGCGAGAACGCGGTGTGGACCCTGTACTCCGACGGTGAGCTGCGGATCAGCGGCAGCGGAGCCATGACCAACTACACCTCCCATGCCCAGCAGCCCTGGGGCAGCGTCCGCCACACCATCAAGAAGATCGTCATCGGCAAGGATATCACCAGCGTGGGCAACTACGCCTTTGCATACTGCCAGAACACCACGGCCGTGGAGTTTGAGGAGGGCAGCAAGGCGGCCACCATCGGTGTGCTGGCGTTCTTCAACAATCCCAAGGTCACTCAGGTGAACCTGCCGGAGTCCGTGACATACATCTCCGCCTATGCGCTGGGCGACTGCTTCGCGCTGGAGAGTGTCTATATCCCCCAGGGTACCACCGGTATCTATAAGACCGCCTTTACCAATTCCGCCAAGGTGGTTCTGAACGTGGCTGAGGGCTCCTATGGCGAGGCCTTTGCCAAGCAGCACGGCATCGCTTACACCACCCGGTAATCGGACCGGGAACCGCCGCCTGTACTGACGGACAGGCGACGCCGTAAAGACATAGGGGTGGGGACGGCCTTCAACGGCCGTCTCCACCCCTGACGCGGCGCTTCTCGGATCTATATTCCGGATGATCTTCGGTTTTGTGACAGACTCGACATATGACTATGAACATTTTATATTTCGGCACGGTGTGCGAGCCGGAGCATTACAGCCGCCTGCTGGAGGGATGCCGGAGCAAGCCCTCCGTGTCCACGCTGGTGTTTGAAAACGCACTGCTCAGCGGCTTTGCCGCTCATGGAACGCAGATGGAGATCTGCAGCTATCCCATGATCCCGCCCTTTCCCCGGAGCCCCCTGCTGCACTTTGGCGGAAACAGCCAGATGCTTCCCAGCGGATACCGGTGCAGGTGGCTGAATACCGTCAATATCCCGGTGCTCAAGCAGTATTCCAGAAGCCGGGATGCCAGAAAGATCCTCCGCCGCTGGGGCGAAGAAAATCGCGGAAACGGGTTGATCCTGACCTATTCCATTCCTCCCTTCCTGATAAAGGATATTCTGCGCTGCGCAGAAACGTATGATCTGAAAACCGCAGCCATTGTCCCGGACCTTCTGCGGGACATGTACATGAACGAAAACCCCCGCTCCCCTGTAACCATGCTTAAAAACGTCTATCTGCGTCCGGCGCTGAGGCTGCAGGACCGGTATGACGGTTATATATATCTGACAGATGCCATGCACGCCGTTGTTGCGCCGGATAAGCCCTATACGGTGATGGAGGGGATCGCCGATGCATCCGCGGCCGCGCCCCCCTGCGCCCGGGAGAAGGCTGACCCTCCGGCTGTGATGTACGCGGGAATGCTCCATGAAAAATACGGCATCCTGTCCCTGCTGGATGCGTTTGAAGCCCTTGATGCGGAGTCGGCGGAGCTGTGGCTGTTCGGCGACGGGACAGCCGCCGAACAGGTAAAGGCCCGGGCGGCCGGGAACCCGCGCATCCGATATTTCGGCGTTGTTCCCCATGCACAGATTCTTGCATATGAGCGGCGCGCGTCCCTTCTGGTGAATCCCCGCCCGACTCAGGAGACCTATACGGAATACAGCTTTCCCTCCAAAACCATCGAGTATATGCTCTCGGGGACTCCGCTGCTTACCACCCGGCTGAAGGGGATCCCGGATGCGTACTTTGACTATGTTTTCACGGCGGACTCCGGGCGTCCGGAGGACCTGGCCCGGGCGATGCGGTATGCCCTGACCCGCCCTCAGGCGGATCGGATGAGGCTGGGAGAAAGGGCGCAGCGCTTTATCCGCAGGGAGAAGAACGCGGCGGCGCAGACGGCCGGACTTCTTGCATTTCTGGAAGAGAGCGTGATGCAATGACCATGCGCATACGAACGGATAAAATCGGCGGATTTCTGACCATGGCGCTGCTGTTTATGGCGGCCATGAACCTGGGCGGCAAGTTCTTCTACTATGTATTCCTGGCCTTTTTCCTGGTGTTCCTGTCAAAGCGCTGCCTGAAGGTGGACAAGACCGCCATCGTTTACCTGCTGCTGTGCGCCCTGATGGCCGTCGGCAGCTGCGGAAGCGGATTGCTGGCCGTTATCAGGCGGTTCGCACCCTTCTGCTTTTATCTGGTGGGGGTCAACCTCATCGCAAACGACACGGACGCCGCGGCGGATGCACCCCGCCGGGATGTGATCCAGCGGAAGGCCTATCGGCTTCTTGCGGTGGTCTCCCTGGGCTCCTTTTCCCACTATCTGCTGAACTATCTTTATAACCGCGGCGCGTCCGTGGGCCGCAATACCAACGATATCTGGAGCGGGCAGGCCATGGCGGCCACCGGGCAGAATGCGCTGGCCTGCCTGATGCTGGGCCTTTCCTGCGCCATGCTGTTTTTCCCCATGAAAAAATGGCACCGCTGGCCGGCCGCCGCCAGCATAGCCGTCATGCTGCTGTACAACATGACGCTGGCCTGCCGGACCATGCTGGTGATGCTCGGCATACTCCTGCTGCTCGTGATGCTGTACCCCCGGAAGGACACCGGCTACGGCACGCAGCTGGCCAGGAACACGATCTATACCGCGCTGCTGGGCGGGGCCTCCGCCATCGTGCTGGCCCTGAACCCATTCGGCCTGCGGGACCGGATCTGGAGCTCGGCGCTGGTTTCCCGGATCGTGAACCCATCCTCGGCGATGCTTGGCAACGAGACCCGGGCCTATGCCAAGCTGGCATTTATCCGCAGTATGCCGCAATATCCCCTGGGCGGCTTTCATATGAAAAAGAGGTACGGCTATGCCCACGATCTGCTGCTGGACGCCTATGACGGATACGGCATATTCGTGTTTCTGCTGATGCTGGCGGTGCTGGCCGCGGGGATCTGGCAGCTGTTTGTCCTTCTGCGCAGGACCGATTACGCCCGGCCCGTCAAGGCGGCGTTCCTTCTGGTTTACTGCGCGATTTTGCTGGAGTTTGCGGTTGAGCCCATCATCGAGGGGATGCCGTGGCTGTTTTCCTGTTATTGTCTGATCAATGGATGCCTGGCCGGCATGACTGATGCGGCGGCCCGGGGCGGCGGAGCGGTTCGGAATGAAGATATTGCAGATTAACACCGTATACGGAGAGGGCAGCACCGGAGGGATCGTCAGGGACCTCCACGATCTGTGCACCGACCGGGGGATCGCCTGCGTGTCGGCTTATCGCGGCCCGGCAAAGGGCCGGACGGCCCCGGAGGACACCATTGCCGTAAGCTCCGTGTGGGACGGCAGGATTCACGGTCAGTGGTCCCGGTTCACCATGTTCAAGGGCACCGGCTCCCTGCTGAAAACGGCCCGGTTCCTGCGATGGGTGGACGGCTATGCGCCGGATGTGATCCATCTGCACAACCTGCACGGAAGCTATATCAATCTTCCACTGCTGTTCGGGTACATAAAAAAGCACGGCATTCCCGTGGTATGGACGCTGCACGACTGCTGGGCATTCACCGCCATCTGCCCGCATTTTGCAATGATCGGCTGCGAAAAATGGAAAAGCGGCTGCCGGGACTGTCCGCAGAAAAAGCGGTTTTCGTCGGCGCCCGTGGATCTCAGCGGCCCCGTGTGGAGGGCGAAAAAAGCCTGGTTTACGGGGGTCCCGCAGCTGACCGTCGTCACGCCGTCCCGGTGGCTCGGGCGTCTTGCAGGGGAGTCCTTTTTGGGCGCATATCCGCGGGAAACCATACCCAACGGCGTAGATCTGGATATTTTCACCGGGACGGAGTCGGATTTTCGGGCCAGGTATGCCCTGGAGGGGAAGAAGCTGGTGCTGGGCGTGGCCTTCGCGTGGACCGACGCCAAGGGGCTGGATGTTTTTCAGGCCCTTGCCCGGCGGCTTCCGGAGGATTACCAGATCGTTCTGGTGGGAACCGATGACCGGGTGGACCGCACCCTGCCCCCGCGCATTCTCTCGATACACAAAACGGCGGACCGGCGGCAGCTGGCGGAGATATATTCGGCTGCCGACGTGTTTGTCAACCCGACGAGGGAGGAGGTCCTGGGCCTCGTGAACATCGAAGCGCTGGCCTGTTCGACTCCTGTGATCACCTTCGATTCGGGGGGAAGCCCCGAGTGCGTTGCCCCGGACTGTGGCGCGGTGGTTCCGGCGGGGGACATCGACGCCATGGAGCGGGAGATCCTCCGCGTCTGCCGGCAGCGGCCGTACAGCGGAGCATCGTGCAGAGCGCGTGCTCAGCAGTTTGAGAAAACGCGTTGCCTGCGGGAATACCTGCGGCTTTATCGGGACGCGTCCGCCGGAAGGATGAACGGATCGCCATGAAGATCATTTTTATTTCCAATTATTACACCCATCACCAGGCCCCCCTGTGCCGGGCGCTGTACGAACTGACCGACGGACAGTTCCTGTTTCTGGAAACCGAGGCCTTTTCCCGGGAGCGCCAGAGCATGGGCTGGCAGGCCCAGACCGGCGTGCCGTTTGTCCGCGGGTGCGGACAGTGGAGCCGGGAGGATGCCGCGGAGGCGCTGCTCTCCGCGGATGTGGTGATCCTGGGCAGCGCGCCGCTTTCCCTTGTGACCCGGCGGTTGCAGGCCCGCAAGCTCGTATTCCTGTATGCGGAGCGGATCTATAAGGACCGGTATCAGCCGCTGAAATGGCTGCCGAGGCTTTACCGCTTCCGGCAGCGGTATGGAAAATACCGGTCCCTGCACCTGCTGGCGGCCAGCGCCTTTGCCTATGGGGACTATGCCATGCATGGGGCGTTCTGGGGAAGGGCCTATCAATGGGGCTACTTTCCGCAGACGCGGACCCACGATATTTCCCGGCTGGCCGGGGAAAAAGAGACCAACCGGCTTCTGTGGTGCGGGCGCTTTCTGGACTGGAAGCACCCGGAGGCCGCGCTGATAACCGCCAGACGGCTGAGGGAGAACGGGATCCCGTTTGCCCTTGACCTGATCGGAACCGGCCCGGAGGAGGAGCGCCTGCGGCAGCTGACGCAGACCTGGGGCCTGACGGACTGCGTGCGCTTCCTGGGAACCATGAGCGCCGGAGAGGTCCGCGCCCATATGGAGGCGTCCGGCATCTTTCTGTTTACCAGCGACCGGCACGAGGGCTGGGGCGCCGTGGTCAACGAGGCCATGAACAGCGGCTGCGCCGTGGTGGCCAGCCACGCGGCGGGTTCGGTCCCCTTTCTGATCCGGCACGGGGAAAACGGACTGATCTGCCGCAGCGGCGACACGGACGGGCTTTACGCCTGCGTCCGGGACCTGCTGGAGCGGCCGGAGCGGCAGAGGGCGCTGGGTACGGCCGCCTATGAGACCATCGTCCGGTCATGGAATGCCGAAAATGCCGCACGCCGCCTTATAGCGGCCGCAGAGCGGATACGGGAACACGGAAGCTGCGACCTGTATGAGGACGGCCCCTGCAGCCGGGCGCCGCTTGTGCGCAATGACTGGTTCAGGGGATGAGCGGGCTGCAGCGGGCCCGGCATATGCCGCCGGGATAAGAAAGGGGACATGACCATTGTTTCTGCCGGGCCGGGAGCTGCTCTATCAGCTTACCCGCAAACGGATTCGGGAGGATCGGCTTCCCGTGCGTGATATACGGATAAAACGGGAGGAGCTGTCGTTTTTCTCCCTGTCCACCCATTCGATCCTCTCCTTCCGCCACGATGGGACGCTGTGGTTTTTCAGGGAATGCCCCCGGCTTCTGACCGGGGAGGCCTATTGGAACGAGGCCGTGGAGGCTTTCTTCGACTCCTTGGACCGCCTGCACGTCGACCGGGAGCGATTTGCCCAGGAGATCCCCATCCGCATCCGGTTTACGCAGGAGGAGATCGCGGCCTTCCGGGCTTATCTTGCCCGCAGGCGGGCCTGCGGGGGATATTCCGCCGTTCTGCGGAATGCGGACCGGACCGCCCGGCGGCTGGACTTTTCCATCTGGACCCGGACGACCTGGGACGCCGGATTTTTCAGCGCCTTCGGAATGCCTGATCTGCCGGAGGAGTGCCGGGACGTTGCCGTATACTTCCTCTGGAATATGCGCACGGCGGCCCGGAATCTGCGGCTGAGCCGGATCGTCCGCGGCGGGAACCACTCGTTTTTTTCCGCGGTCCGGTCCGTTTCCTCCCGGATCGTCGCCCGGGAGCTAGGGCTTGGGCATATGATCACACCGTACACCTGGTGCCGCCTGCACATAGATCAGGACCGCTGTCTGCTGGGGCTGGCAAGTCCCTGCGCCCCCGGCGTGCGGATGCTGGATGCGGACCCGACGCCCGACGCGTCCCTGCAAAGGGAGCTGACGTGCCTGAATATGCTGGACGCCGTCTGCGGGCAGAGGGACCACGGGCCCAACAACTATAACGTCCTGTGCGACGGCGGCAGGTACTCCGTCTGCGCTTTTGACAACGACGAGGACCGCGCGTTTTTCCCGTCTCCCGGCGTTGGCGCGGGCCTGTCCGGCTGTGCGCCGCTGGTGGATGCCCATGGCCGGATACGCCGTCCGCACATGGACTGGGATATGGCGGAGGCCATGGCGCATATCCGCCCGGCACGGCTGAAAAAGCAGCTCCGGCCGTATCTCAACGGACTTCAGATCGCGGCGCTGCTTCTGCGCCTGCGGGCGCTGAACCGGGCCGTTGCGGCCACGCAGAAGGACAACGACCGTTTTCTTCTGCGCGCCGACCAGTGGGACGCCGATTCCCTTGCCGGGGAGATCGGCGGCCGCTGGGGGCAGACTTATCTGACAAAAGCGGTTTCCGCAAAAAAAACAGGAGGATGAACGATGAAGCATAAAAGAGAAGCGGAGAACCGGTCCCGCCGGCCGGCGGCAGGATGGCTGATCCTCCTGACCGGGGTGATCATCGCCGCAGTCGTCTGCACCGCGATACTGGTGCGGAAAGCGCCGGAGCAGGGGGAACAGCCCTCTGCCGGGCCATCAGCCGCGGAGACGGAGGATCCCCGGGAGCCGGACGAGTCTCTGTCGGCGGACGGGGATATCCAGGTGGAAACGCCCTTCTGCACGCTGTATTTCCCCGGGAAATGGCGCGATCAGATCAGCACGCGGGGCGTGGACCTGGGCTACGGATATGAGGTTTTCTTCTTTGTGCCCTGCGGAGACGACACCACGGAGCTTTTCGCCGTTCTGTTCGGCTTCCGCAGTACATATTCGACCCGGGTGGGCGCCATCGTCAGCAACGGCATAGCGACAAGCGTGAATCTGGAGATGCCGACTCCGTCGGATCACTTCTCATGGACGAAGGAGCAGCAGAAAAACGCCTTCGCAATGCAGGAGGATGTGCAGTATCTGCTGGACAGACTGGCGGAGGAGCCGCTGTTCACCACGGAAAGCGAGGGCGTCGATGACGCGGTGATCCCGGAGATGCCGGATGTGACCCAGGAGCGCCCGTGAGCGCATCCGGAAGGAGTGACATGGCACATGAAGCTGAAAACCATTTCCATCACGGTGGGCAGCGGCGTCTGGATCGGCGACGTGCCGGCGGATACATTGGTGGCCGGTGTGCCGGCCAGGGTTATGAAGGAGTTCGGAGACCGTGCTGCAGAAACTGATCAAGAACCGGGTCGTTAAAAACGCGGGGTGGCTTATTTTCGGAAAGCTCGCCAACATGGTCCTGGCCTTTGTGGTGGGCATTTTCGCGGCGCGCTATCTGGGCCCCAATCGCTACGGCCTGATCAATTACGCCGCCGCATACGCCTCGTTCTTCGCCTCGCTCTGCACTCTGGGCATCAACAGCGTGATCGTGAAGAACTTTGCGGACCATCCGGAGCAGGAGGGCGAGACCATCGGGACCACCCTGTTGCTGCGGGCCGCGTCCAGCTTTCTGTCGGCGCTGGCCATCATCGGGATCGTCAGCGTTGTCGACAAGGGCGAGGGGCTGACGGTGGCGGTGACGGCGCTTTACAGCATCAGCCTTGTTTTTCAGGTGTTTGACACGCTGAATTACTGGTTCCAGGCGCGGCTTCAGTCGAAATACGCGTCCATTGCGGCCCTGGCGGCCTATGTTGTCGTGTCCGTCTATAAGATCATCCTGCTGATGCTGGGGAAAAGCGTGCTGTGGTTTGCCGTGGCCGCCTCCCTGGACCATATTGTGCTGGCGGTGTTTCTTCTGGCGGCCTATTTCAGAAACGGCGGCACCAGGTTCAGCTGTTCCCTGTCCAAGGCCAGGGAGCTTCTTGCCAGCAGCGGCAGCTTCATTCTGGCCGGTCTGATGATCTCCATCTATGCCAGCACGGACAGGCTGATGCTCAAGCAGATGCTGGGAGCCGAGGCGGTGGGCCATTATTCGCTGGCCGTTACCATCAGCGGCTCGTGGGCGTTTGTTCTCGCCGCCATGATCGACTCCCTTTACCCGGAGATCGTGCGGTGCTATCGGGAGGACCGCCTGCTGTATCAGCGGAAAAACCGCCAGCTGTACGCCCTCGTTCTTTATACGGCCCTGGCTGTGTCGGTGTGCATCTGCCTGGCGGCAAGGCCGTTCATTCTGCTGATCTATGGGGAGGCCTATCTGCCGGCGGTTCAGCCGCTGCGCATCGTGACCTGGTACACGGCTTTTTCCTATCTTGGCGTTGCGCGAAACGCCTGGATCGTGTGCGAAAACCAGCAGAGATACCTGAAGTACCTGTATGTCGGCGCGGCGGCGTGCAATGTTGCGCTGAATCTGCTGCTGATCCCGATATGGGGGGCGTCCGGCGCAGCCGCCGCATCGCTGATCACGCAGGTGGCCACCACCACGCTGCTTCCGGCGCTGTTCCGGCCTCTGCGTCCCAATGTGAAGCTGATGCTGGATGCTGCGCTTCTGCGCGGCGTACTGCCTGAAAAACAGAGTAATCATACAAAGGAGTAAGATCAGATGATATCGTTCAAAGACAGGATCCTCCTCATCACCGGCGGGACAGGCTCCTTTGGCAACGCCGTGCTGCGCCGCTTCCTGACCACCGACATTGCGGAGATCCGCATTCTCTCCCGGGACGAGAAGAAGCAGGACGATATGCGCCACACCTATCAGGAGCGCTGGCCGCAGCACGCCGGGAAGATCAAATTCTACATCGGCGACGTGCGGGACTACCGCTCCATCGCCCCGGCCTTCCGGGGGGTGGACTATGTGTTCCACGCCGCCGCCCTGAAGCAGGTGCCCTCCTGCGAGTTCTATCCCATGGAGGCGGTGAAAACCAATATCATCGGCTCCGACAACGTGATAAGCGCCTGCGTGGAAAACGGCGTGAAAAAAGCCGTGTTCCTGTCCACGGACAAGGCGGCCTATCCCATCAACGCCATGGGCATGACCAAGGCCGTTATGGAGAAAAACGTCATCGCCCGCTCCCGGCAGATGCTGCCGGGGGACCCGGTGCTGTGCCTGACCCGGTACGGCAACGTCATGGCCTCCCGGGGCTCCGTCATTCCGCTGTTCTGCCAGCAGATCGACGAGGGCAAGCCCCTGACCGTCACCAATCCCGACATGACCCGGTTCATGATGACCCTGGAGGACGCAGTGGACCTGGTCCTGTATGCCTTCGAGCATGGCGAACAGGGGGACCTGTTCGTGCAGAAGGCTCCGGCCGCCACCATTGAGACACTGGCCCAGGCGGTGCTGGAGCTGAAAGACGCGGATTCCGGCGTGACCACCATCGGCACCCGCCACGGCGAGAAGCTCTATGAGGTGCTGGTCACCGCGGAGGAGATGCTGCGGGCGGAGGACCTGCCGGGCTTTTTTCGTGTTCCGGCGGATAACCGGGATCTGAACTACGACAACTATTTCAGCAAGGGAAATCCAGAATTTGGCAGGATCGAGCAGTACACCTCCCACAACACCCAGCGTCTGGATGTGGAGGGAATGAAACGGCTTCTGCGGAAGCTGAGGCTGTTCGGAGGGACCTGCTGATGAACGTACTGATCACCGGCGCAAACGGATTTGTGGGAAAAAATCTGACCCAGCGTCTTTTCACAATCAAGGACCGCAGAGATAGAACCCGACCTGCGCTGCAAGTTGATGAGATTCTTTTATGTACGCGGGATACTTCGGAAGAAGCCTTGGCGGACTACTGCCAAAAAGCGGATTTCGTGGTCCATCTGGCAGGTGTGAACCGGCCCAAAGACCCGGAAGAATTTGCAGCCGAAAACACAGACTTCACCCGTGCTCTGTTGGAACTGCTTCGGAAAAGCGGTAACTGCTGCCCGGTGCTGCTGTCCTCCTCTATTCAGGCCGGCCTGACCGGACGATATGCCGAAAGTCCCTATGGGCAGTCCAAAAAAGCGGCGGAGGAGCTGCTCCTCGCTTACAGCGAAGAAACCGGCGCAGCCGGGATGATCTATCGCCTGCCGAACCTGTTCGGCAAATGGTGTCGTCCCAACTACAATTCCGCCGTGGCCACTTTCTGCCACAACATCGCCCGTGACCTGCCCATCACCGTTTCTGACCCGGCGGTGGAATTGGAGCTGGTTTACATTGACGACCTGGTGGAAGAGATTCTGAACGCCGTGGAGGGCCATCCCCGCCGGACGGAGGGGGCGTATTGCAGCGTCCCGGTCAGTCACCACGAAACCCTCGGCGAGATCGTCCGTCTGCTCCAGTCCTTTCACCACCAACCGCAGACCCTGCTGCTGCCGGAAATCCCGGCGGGCAGCTTTGCCAAAAAGCTCTATAGCACTTATCTTTCCTATCTGCCGCCAGAAAAGACTGCGTTTCCGCTGAAGATGAATGTGGACCCGCGCGGCAGCTTCACGGAGCTGCTGAAAACGGAGAGCTGCGGCCAGGTTTCCGTGAACATCTCAAAGCCCGGCATTACCAAGGGGCAGCACTGGCACAACAGCAAGTGGGAATTTTTCATGGTGGTGGCCGGACACGGGCTGATCCGGGAGCGGAATCTGAATACCGGTGAGCTGGTGGAGTTCGAGGTGTCCGGAGAAAAAATCGAAGCCGTCCATATGCTGCCGGGCTATACCCACAACATCATCAATCTCAGTGAAACGGAAAATCTGGTGACCGTCATGTGGGCCAATGAGCCGTTTGACTCTAACCACCCGGATACCTACTTTGAGGAGGTCTGACCATGGGAAAACTGAAGCTGATGACGATCATCGGCACGCGACCGGAGATCATCCGGCTGTCCGCCACCATAAAGTGCTGCGACCGGTACTTTGAGCAGATCCTGGTCCACACCGGCCAGAACTATGACTACACCCTCAATCAGGTGTTTTTCGACGATCTCGGCCTCCGTGCGCCGGACTTTTATCTGGATGCCGCAGGCGATGACCTGGGAGCTGCCATCGGGAATATCGTGGAACGCTCCTACAAGCTGATGGCGCAGGAAAAGCCCGATGCCGTGCTGGTGCTGGGCGATACCAACTCCTGCCTCTCCGTGATCGGCGCCAAGCGGCTGCACATTCCGATTTTTCATATGGAAGCCGGGAATCGCTGCAAGGATGAGTGCCTGCCAGAGGAGACGAACCGCCGCATCGTAGACATCATCAGCGATGTCAATCTCTGCTATTCCGAGCACGCACGCCGGTATCTGATGGAGTGCGGCCTGCCGAAGGAGCGCACCTTTGTAACCGGCAGCCCCATGGCCGAGGTGCTGCACGCCAATCTGGACAAGATCGAGGCAAGCAGCATCCATCAGCGGCTGGGACTGACGAAGAAGCAGTATATTCTGCTCTCCGCACACCGTGAGGAGAACATTGATTCAGACCGGAACTTTTTTCAGTTGTTCACGGCAATCAACGCCATGGCAGCGAAATATGATATGCCCATTCTCTACTCCTGCCATCCGAGGAGCCGGAAGCGGCTGGAGGCGACGGGATTTCAATTAGACTCCCGCGTAATTGCCCACGAGCCCCTGGGCTTTCACGATTATAACTGTCTCCAGATGAACGCCTTCGCGGTGGTTTCCGACAGCGGGACCCTGCCGGAGGAGGCCAGCTTTTTCCTCTCCGTGGGAAAACCCTTCCCGGCGATCAGCATCCGAACCTCCACCGAGCGCCCCGAGGCGCTGGACGCCGGATGCTTCGTGCTGGCGGGAATCGACGCGGATTCTCTCCTGCAGGCGGTGGAAATGGCCGTCGGGATGCAGCGGGAGGGCTGCTTCGGCACGCCGGTGGCGGATTATACCGCTGAAAATGTGTCCATGAAGGTTGCAAGGATCATCCAGAGCTGCACGGGCATCGTGAATAAAATGGTTTGGAGGAAGGACGGATAAATGGCGTTTGCAGATATTCACAGCCACATTCTGTTTGGAGCGGACGACGGAGCGGTCGGCGAGGAGGATATGCTGGCCATGGCGGACCGGGCGTACCGCAGCGGCACGCGGCTTCTGTGCTGCACGCCCCACTTCCACCCGGGCTATTGGGGCGGTAGCCGGGAGCGCTCCGCCGCAGCCTATGACAGGCTGACAGCCGCCGCCCGGGACAGGTATCCGGACCTGCGGCTGTATCTGGGCAACGAGCTGCGCTACAGCCCGGAGTGCGTCTCCTGGCTGCGGGACGGTGCCTGCCGCACCCTGGGACAGACCCGCTGCGTCCTGGTGGACTTTTCCGCCGACGCACCGGCCCGGCTCATCGAAAACGGCCTGGGAAGCCTGTTGAACGCCGGGTATATCCCGGTTCTGGCCCATGCGGAGCGGTATGAGGCCCTGCACGGGAAGTTGGCCCCCCTGCGGGATTTCCGGCGCAACGGCGTGATCCTGCAGGCTGACACCCAGTCGCTGTTCTGGGGCTTCGGCTTCTCGGTCCGGCATCAGTGCAGGAAGCTGCTGGCGGAGGGCCTGATCGATCTGTTCTCCTCGGATGCCCACGACTGCGCTTCCCGTCCGCCGGAAATGGACGCTTGTTTTGACTATATCTCGAAAAAATACGGCAGAGCCTGCGCAGAGTCCTTGTGCTGGGACACCGCACAGCAGCTGCTGTGCGGCAGCGCCGTAGGAAAGGATGATTTTTAGAATGGAACAGAACTCTGCTTTCAAAACCATTTCGGTGAGGAACCTGTGGGAGATCCTTGTCCACCGGATCTGGATCATCCTGCTGGCGGCGTGCATCGTCGGCGGCGGGCTGTTTGCCGTTGACCGCATCGCCTTTACGCCGCAGTACGCCTCAACGGCCACCCTGTACATTCTGCGCCAGGCAGACGGCGCCACCGCCAGCGATGCAAATTCCGACTTCTCTCTGGCTCTGAAGGTGGTCAATGACTGCACCTACCTGCTGAAAAGCCATACCGTTCTGGACGAGGTCATCGGCAGCCTGGGCCTGGATACGGAGTACGAGGACCTGTATGACTGCGTGTCCACCTCCAACCCCGAGGACACCCGGATTCTTGAGGTGACTGTGAAGGCGGATTCCCCCGAGCTGGCCAAGCGCATCGTGGACCGGGTCTGCACCATCGGGGCCCAGCGGATCGAGGACGCCATGGGCTTTCAGCAGGTGAACGTTTACGAGCTGGGAACGACGGATCCCGACCCCTGCAACCGCACGCGGCTGCTGACGTTCGCCTTTGCCGGCATTGCGGCTGCGGCTGCGGCGTATGTGATCTTTCTGATCATTTTCCTTCTGGATGACCGCATCAAGACCGACGACGAGAATCTGGAGCGTATCCTCGGGCTCAGCATCCTGGGCAACATTCCCAACGTGGATGCTAAAAAGCCCGGAAAATACGGATATTACAAGACCTATGCGGCGCATAAGACCGCGTCCCGGCAGAAGGCGGAGGGAAAGTAAAATGGAAAAAACATTTTCAAAGAACGGATCGTCCGCAAAGACGACGCTGAAGCTCCCCGGGAAGGATGACTTTTTTACCCAGGAGGCTTTCAAGACCCTGCGCACCAATCTGCAGTTCTGCGGCCAAGATATCTGCACCGTCGTGATCACCAGCTGCAACGAAAACGAGGGCAAGACAACGATCACCCTTCAGCTGGCCAAAAGCCTTGCGGAAATGGATAAGCGCATATTGGTCATTGACGCGGATATGCGCAAATCGGTGATGGCCGGGCGGAACACCACGGCCGAAAATCCCGCGGGACTGAGCGAGGTGCTGACGGGCCAGAAGCCAGTCAGGGACTGCCTTTATCAGACGCAGTACGGGAATCTGACGATCATGTTCGCGGGCAAGTATCCACCCAACCCGGTGGAGCTGCTGGGCGGGCAGTACTTCGAGGAGCTTCTGAAGACGGCAAAGGAATCCTATGACTATGTGCTGATCGACGCACCGCCGCTGGGAAGCGTCATTGACGCAGCCGTCGTGGCCGCCAAATGCGACGGAACGATCCTGGTCATTTCGGATAATCAGGTGCGCTACCGGCAGGCCCTTGAGGTCATAGAACAGCTGAAAAAAAGCGGAAGCAAAATTCTGGGCGTGGTCCGCAACAACATCAGAAAGAGGGACGGCGGCTACTACAGGAAGTATTACAGGAGCCATTATCAATAAAAATCGGGGTCCGGCGTGAGCCGGACCCCGGTATTTTTTCAGAAGCTGCCGATGGGGATGGAGCCGTCATCGGTACCCTTTTCGATGGAGAGGATCTGCAGCCAGTAGCCCCGGCCGCCGCCCATGTCCACCTGGACCCGGTCGCCGCTGCGCCTGCCCAGCACAGCCTTCCCCACCGGGGACTCCTTGCTGATGAGGCCCTTCAGGGCGTCCTGCCGCAGGGTGGTCACCAGCTGGATTTTCCGGGTCTTGCCGGTGTTCTCCATGAGGATTTCCACGGTGTCGTACAGGCCCGCCGTGTCGGCCCGGGAGTGGTCCTCAATGACCCGGGCGGTTTTGATCATCCGCTGGAGATAGCGGATACGGCTGTCGTTGCGGTTTTTCTCCTGCTTGGCGCACTTGTACTCGAAGTTTTCGCTGAGATCGCCGAAGGCCCGGGCGGTCTGCACGTCCTCGATGAGCTTGGGGCGCAGCGTCTGGACCCGGTAGTCGATCTCCTCCTGCATTTTCTGGATGTCCTGTCTGGTCAATTCGTCATACATGATGGTTCCTCCCATAGCTGCGCCAGGCGGCGCAGTCCCTCCGGCAAGCGGTCCATGTCGATGCCGGCATAGTTGACAACTAATATGTGCTGGGGCGCGGCGGCGGGCTGACTGTAGTAATCCGACAGCAGGGCCAGCCGCAGGCCCATGGCCTCCGCCCGGCGGCGGAGGGAACGGTCGTCCAGGTCCGTGGGCAGCACCATGAGGAAGTGCAGCCCCGCGTCCTGCTCCAGTATCTCCGCCCGGTCCGACAGGGGACTGCGGCGGATGGCGTCAATCACGGCGTCCCGCTTCTGACGATAGCGGGTCTTCATGCGATTGAGATGCTGCTCATACCGGCCCTGCTCCAGAAACCGGGCCAGGGTGTACTGCTCGAAGCTGGACACGGTGCAGGCGTAAAAGCCCAGCTTCTCCCGGTAGCGGGCCAGCAGGCGGGGCGGCAGGATCATATAGCTGATGCGGATGGACGGGGCGATGGTCTTGGAAAAGGTGTTCAGATAGATGACCCGCTGGTTCTCGCTGACGGAGAACAGGGTGGGGATGGGACGGCCCACAAAGCGGAACTCGCTGTCGTAGTCGTCCTCCAGGATATAGCGCTCCGGCTGCTCCGCCGCCCAGCGCAGCAGCTCCTGCCGCCGGGCGATAGGCATGACGATGCCGGTGGGGTAGTGGTGAGACGGGGAGATGTGGACCACGTCCGCCGGCTGGCGGCGCAGCTGGGCCACGTCCAGGCCGCCGCCGTCCAGCCCCACCCGGCACAGGGGGACCTGGTGGGCCTGGTAAATTCTGGCGATCTTGCCATAGCCTGGGTCCTCCACGGCGTAGCGCTTCTCCCGGCCCAGCAGCTGGATGATCAGGGTGTATAACAGCTCCGTTCCCGCGCCGATGATGATCTGCTCCGGGTCCACGTCCATGCCCCGGAACTGGCGCAGGTGGGCGGCGATGGCCCGGCGCAGGGCCGGGGCCCCGTTGGAGGGGGCGGCCCGGAGAAGCTCCGTGTCCTCCTCCAGGATGGTCTGGCGCATGAGCCGGGACCACACGGTGAAGGGGAAGTAGGACCGGTCCAGAGACCCGGTGGCCAGGTCCAGAAACACCGGCTCCGCCGGTTTTTCCGGAGTCAGCGGCGGCGGGTCCGCCGGAGGCAGAGGCCGCTCCACGGGGCTGACATAATACCCCTTTTTCTCCACGGTGTAGATATATCCCTCCGCCGCCAGCTGCTCATAGGCGTTCTTCACCGTGATGACGCTGACCTCCAGATGCTGGGCCAAGGCCCGCTTGGAGGGCAGCTTCTGCCGGGGCGGCAGGGCGCCGGACAGAATGTCCCGGCGGATGCAGCCGTACAGCTGGGTATACAGGCTGCTGCTTCCGTTTTTCTCCAGCGCATAGGTCAGCATGAAAAATCTCCCATCTGGTATTATCAAATAATATCAATATGGTTATTTCAATAATACCAGTTCTTACTATAATACAGACAGAATCAAAACGCAAGGAGATTTTTCCTATGAGAGACATGAAAATCAGAAAAATGGTACTGGCCGCTCTGATGGCGGCACTGACGTATGTGGCAACCATGGTGGTGCAGATTCCTTCCCCCATGCAGGGCTATGTGAATCTGGGCGACTGCTGCGTGCTGCTGTCCGGCTGGATCCTGGGGCCCTGGTGGGGCGGCGCTGCCGCCGGTATCGGCTCTATGCTGACGGACCTGCTGAACGGCTATGCCCACTACGCCCCGGGCACCCTGGTCATCAAGGCCCTGGATGCCATGGCGGCGGCGCTGATCGTGAAGGCCCTGGGCCGCAAGCCCTACGCCTATGTGGTGGGCGGCGTCGTGGGCGAGCTGATCATGGTGGCGGGCTATTTCGGCTATGCCTGCCTGCTGCTGGGCAAGGGCATCGGCGCGGCGGCCAGCATCCCCGGCAACCTGGTGCAGGGGGCCATGGGCCTGGTCATCGGCCTGGTGCTGTTCGTGCTGCTCAAGCGCAGCAAGGCTCTGGACAAGCTGAACATTCAGTGGTAAAATAATTCCGAACGGGGGTTCTCCCCGCGGAAAGGAAGTTATATCATGGCTGGAATCGTTCATGAAGTGGAAAATGCCGATCTGCTGGCCCGGGTGCGGCAGGAATCGGCCAACGCCGCCCGCCAGCTGGCGGAGGCCGCCCGCCTGCACAGGGGGCAGATCGTGGTGGTGGGCTGCAGCACCAGCGAGGTGGTGGGCCACCGGGTGGGCAGCTGGTCCACGCCGGAGGTGGGGCAGGCTATCTTCGACGGGCTGCACAGTGTGTTCGGGCCCATGGGCGTGTACATTGCCGCCCAGTGCTGCGAGCACCTGAACCGGGCGCTGATCGTGGAGCACGAGGCGGTGCCCCAGCTGGACATCGTCAACGTGGTGCCCCAGCCCAAGGCGGGCAGCTCCTTCGCCACCGCCGCCTATCACACCTTCCGCCACCCGGTGGCGGTGGAGGAGATCCGGGCCGACGCCGGTCTGGACGTAGGCGGCACGCTGATCGGCATGCACCTGAAAAAGGTGGCGGTGCCGGTGCGGCTGGAGCAGGACCACATCGGAAGCGCCATTCTGCTGGCGGCCCGGGTGCGGCCCAAGTTCATCGGCGGCGAACGGGCCGTGTACGATGAGTCCCTGAAGGACGGATACCCGGCATTCTGACCGGGCGGCTCTCTCCGAAAACAAAAAAGCGGGGGCGGACAAAAGTCCGCTCCCGTTTTTTTACTGCGCTCAGTCGTCCCGCTCCACCTCGTGGTCCAGCACGGCTCCGGTGGCGGCGTCGATGACGTAGTCATACTCCATGCCGCCGGACTTGAACTCCACCTCATACACGGCCCGGCCGTTTTCGTTGTCCCATTCCACCTGCAGCTCCCGGACCTGGCTCTCGGACAGGCCCGCGTGCTTCAGGGCCGCGGCCTTGGCGGCCTGGGCGCCGATATCGGTGCTGCCGGTGCCGCCGCGAAGGTTCTCCTTCTCATAGTCCAGCACGCGTCCGGTAGCGGCGTCCACGGTGACCTCATAAGCGGCGCTGTCGGTGTGGAATTCCAGCTCATACTCCAGCCGTCCGTCGTCATAGTCCCGCTCCGCCTTGGTAAAGACGGCGGTGGACAGACCCGCGTGCTTCAAAGCGGCGCTCTTGGCGGCCTCCATGCCAATGTCACCGGAGGGGTTCACGGGAGTGGAGGGCTGCACATTGGCCGGGCCGCTGAGCACCTGGCCGGTATACGCCTCCACCTTATACTCCAGCTCGCCCTTGCCGGGCACCTGGAACTCCACCTCATAGTGGGCGGGATTCTCGTCCAGCTCCGGGTCCACGTCCGCGTCGGTGATGTCCGCCGTGGTCAGGCCCGCATACCGGGCCGCCGCCTCCAGAGCCGCCTGCATGCCGATGGGCATCCCCGGCGCGCCGGCCTCGATCAGGTCCCGCAGCTCCTCCACGGACAGCTGGGCCAGCCCCTCGAAGGTCAGGCTGCCGTTCAGGGCCATGGCCTGGCGGATCAGGGCCGCCTTGCCAGTGGAGATGTTGTTGGCCTTGGCCTGCTTTTCCAGCTCCTTGTCCTGCTGCACCGTCTGGCTCAGCACGGCGGCCCGGGAATCACCGGCCGCCAGAGCGCCGTCCACGGCGCCGGTCAGCTCCTGCTGCAGCCGCTGGGCCCGGGCCTGGTCCTTATCCTCCACGGAGATGAGGATGGCGGAGGACAGACTGTCCAGATACCCGCACCGCACCAGGCTGCCCACGATGGCGTTCACCGCCACGTCCGCCTTGACGCCCTTCAGGTCCCTGCCGCCGTCCATATCCTCCAGCACGGCCTGGGCCTCCTGGTTCAGGGCCTGGCAGGATACCACCTTTTCCCGGCTGTTCACCCGCAGCTCGATGCTGGGATTCACGTCCAGGGACACCACCGAGGTCACGGCGTGGGCCTGCTGCACCAGCAGACCGCCGCCGCCCAGCAGCAGCACCGCCAGGCAGGCCGCCACCGTCTGCATCCATTTCTTCATTCGGTTATTCTTCTTTTTCATAGGGACTACCGTTCCTTTCCGCTCTGTACAGCGGGAGAGCACGCCGTCCACGTCGTCCGGCGCGGTCTTGTCCAGTGCGGCGGAAAGCCTGCGTTCCATCTGATCGTTGGTCATCGGGCGTCATCTCCTTCCATGTAAGCTCGCATCTTTTTCAATGCTCTGTGATATTTTGACAGGACGGT
>CAKTHW010000010.1 GCA_934565425.1 uncultured Oscillospiraceae bacterium | reverse complement strand
TCTGCTGCCCTGACGTTTTCCTAAAAACACAATTATCGATTTATGAAAAAACCAGCACGATTTGGAATCGTGCTGGTTTTTTATATCAGTCCCCTTCCCTCGCTATCCTCCAATCGCCCCAGTAAGATCAACACCATATCTATCCCCCATCCTAGGCCGCAAAACCCTCCTGTCAGCAGCCAAAGTAGTCCCGACTTCCATTTTCCAATATAAAATCGGTGGATTCCAAGATAACCCAGAAAAATGGCAAGCACCAGCGTCACCCATTTCCGCTTTTGTGGAATTGAACTTTCTGTATGAACCATCACATTTTCTGTTATCATAACCGTATTCCCACAAGCAGGGCAAAGGATCCAATACTTTGAAAGCTCTTTTCCACACTGACAGCAGTACATATCGACAACCTCACTTCCTTTATTAGTACTCGAAAGTACTAATAAAACCATGATAGTCGCATCTCATGCTATTGTCAAGAGTACTTAAAAGTACTGTGAGGGATAGGATGTACTTCCAACGTCTGCGTGATTTACGAGAAGATGCGGATTTATCGCAAAAACAAGTGGCCGCTCTGCTGGGCATTCAGCAGACGGTGTATTCCAGGTATGAACGGGGTTTTCAGACCATTCCTCTGGAACATCTGCTGATGTTGGCCGATTTTTATCACGTTTCTACCGACTATCTGTTGGGACGCACCAACAACCCTCACATCAACCGATGATAAAAAACCAGCACGATTTTAGATCGTGCTGGTTTTCTTTCGTTATTCTATTCGCTCCAAAGCCGCCCAAATGGCTTCCGTCGTCTCGCAGAACCAGGGTGCAAAGTCCCACTGCCGGGACAACAGATCTTCCGTTCTCGCCCGGCGGAAAAAGGCTTTGAGACCGTCATAATACCCGTCCAAATTCCACAGGACAGTGGGTTTCCATCGACTTTCTAAAATCAGCGTTTCCACGCACTCATCCAGGGTGCCGATGCCGCCGGGCAGGATGACGAAACCATCTGCCAGCTCTTCCATCTGCTGTTTCCGCTGGCGGTAGCCGCCGGCAAGCACCTTAGGGTAGACGCCGGGCAGGGGTGTCTCCCAGGTGGAGTCGGTTCGGGTGACGGCCAGCAGCTGTCCGCCTGCTTTCAGGGCGGCTTGTGCGGCGGCGCCCAACAGGCCGGTGCCACCGCCGCCAAAGACAAGAGTATGTCCGCGGTGTGCCAATTCCCGTCCCAACTGAGCCGCCTGGGCTGTCCAATGGGGCTGTTTGGGCGCGGACAGGGAGCCGTAGACGCAGAGCTTCATGGAATTAGTTACGCAGGCTGTGGAGTGGTGCCGGGATGCGGCCGCCGCGGGCGATGAAGTCGGCGGAGGACTCCTGGTGCACCGGCATGACGGGGGCAGAACCCAACAGGCCGCCCAATTCCACCCGGTCGCCCACCTGCTTGCCCATGGCGGGGATGACGCGGACAGCGGTGGTCTTGTTGTTGATCATGCCAATGGCCGCTTCGTCGGCGATGATAGCGGAGATGGTCTCGCTGGTGGTGTCACCGGGGACGGCGATCATGTCCAGACCCACGGAACAGACGCAGGTCATGGCTTCCAGCTTGTCCATAGTCAGGACGCCGGATTCAGCGGCGGCGATCATACCTTCGTCCTCGCTCACCGGGATGAACGCGCCGGACAGGCCGCCCACGTGGCTGGACGCCATGACGCCGCCCTTTTTCACGGCGTCATTCAGCAGCGCCAGGGCTGCGGTGGTGCCGTGGGTGCCGCAGCACTCCAGGCCCATCTCTTCCAGGATGCGCGCCACCGAGTCGCCGACGGCGGGAGTGGGTGCCAGGGACAGGTCCACGATGCCGAAGGGCACGTCCAGGCGCTGGCTGGCTTCCCGTGCCACCAGCTGACCCATCCGGGTGACCCGGAAGGCGGTCTTCTTGATAGTCTCGGCCACCACGTCAAAGGGCTGGCCTTTCACAGACTGGAGAGCGTGATGCACCACGCCGGGGCCGGAGACACCTACGTTAATGATGGTCTCCGCTTCGCCCACACCGTGGAACGCGCCGGCCATGAAGGGGTTATCCTCGACGGCGTTGCAGAACACCACCAGCTTGGCGCAGCCGAAGCCGGCCTGGTCAGCGGTGCGCAGGGCGGTCTTTTTCACCGTTTCGCCCATGAGGCGCACGGCGTCCATGTTGATGCCCGCCCGGGTGGAGCCGACATTGACGGAGGAACAGACGTACTCGGTGGTGGCCAGGGCTTCCGGGATGGAGGCGATGAGCTTCCGGTCGCCGTCGGTCATGCCCTTCTGCACCAGGGCGGAATAGCCGCCGATGAAGTTGACGCCGCAGGTCTTGGCCGCTCTGTCCATGGCCTGGGCGAAGGGGACGTAATCAGAGGTGTCGCTGGCCGCCGCCACCAGAGCCATGGGGGTGACGGAGATGCGCTTGTTGACGATGGGGATGCCGAATTCCAGCTCGATCTGTTCGCCGGTGGACACCAGACGCTCGGCGTGGCGGCAGATCTTGTCATAGATCTTCCGGCAGGCTTCCACCGGGTCGCTGTTGCAGCAGGAGAGCAGGGAGATGCCCATGGTGATGGTACGGATGTCCAGGTGCTGCTGATCGATCATGTCGATGGTCTGTAAAATTTCATTTCTGCTGAGCATGACGACACCTCACTTAAATCCGATGCATGGCGTTGAAGATGTCCTCCCGCTGGATGTGAATGTCCAGTGCCTGCTTGACCCCTTCGTCCTTCATGGTCTGGATGAGCTGGGCGATGGGCAGTTCGCAGTGGGTGGCATCCACCATCATGATCATGGTGAAGTAGCCCTGCAAAACAGTCTGGCTGATGTCCAGGACGTTGACCTGGTACTTGGCCAGCAAGTCGCAGACGTTAGCGATGATGCCGACTCGGTCTTTGCCGACGACAGTGACAATGGCGCGCATAATATTTTCTCCTTTTCTAAAACATCGTGTGTGTACTTCCATTCAATTCGTCCAGCGTCAGTTCGAAGCTGGGCAGATAATGCTCAATAAAATACCCCAGCGCAGGCAGGGGATTGGCCTGGAGGGCGTCCCAGATCTGCGCCTGAGCGGTCTGGAACTCGCCGTTGCCCGCCTTGCGCTCCTTGACGCATTTCAGGTAGGCGTCCAGCTTGTCCGCCGCCTTCACCACCGCCTCCAACTCTGGGTCGGGGTGGAGCAGGTAGGGAGCGTAGTCCCCCCGTAGCTCCTCCGGCAGCAGCTCCAGCAGTCGGTTGGCCGCTGTCTCCTCCACCTCTTTATAGGAGGCGCGGAGGGCGGGGTTGTAGTATTTGATGGGGGTGGGCAGGTCGCCGGTCAGGATTTCTGTGGCGTCGTGGTAGAGCGCTAACAGGGCAGCTTGACCGGGGTCGATGTGACCACCGAAGTGCTTGTTCTGTAGTAGAGCCAGGGCGTGGGCTAGGATGGCCACCATGTGGGAGTGCTCCTGGATATTCTCCGGCTCCGTATTGCGCATGAGCGCCCAGCGCTGGATGTAGCGCATCCGTGCCAGCAGGGCGTAAAAGTGACCGTCCATGGCGTCCTCCTTTCCTCTCTATTACAGTAAATGATTTTATTTATTTTATCACACGCAAAACTGCCTTGTAAATGTCCAGCTTCTACAATATTTGTTGGAAAAATCAATGCACAGAGCGCGGATTCCTGTTATAATAAAAAATTGAGCTGCTTTTCCCCTCTTTTCACACCAGAGGGGTTCTCAATTCCCGTCAAGGAGAGTTTTTTATGCGCTATGCCATTTACACCCTGGGCTGCAAGGTCAATCAGTACGAGACCCAGGCCATGGAGACCATTTTGACCGGCCGCGGCCACACCCTCACGGAGTTTGACGCGGAGGCCGATGTGTATATCATCAACACCTGTTCCGTCACCGCTGTCAGCGACAAAAAGTGCCGGAACATGATCCGCCGCACCAAGCGTGCCCATCCAGACGCCCTCATCGCCGTCTGCGGCTGCTACGCCCAGGCGAAGCCGGAGGAAGTGGCTGGGCTGGAAGTGGATCTGGTGGCGGGCACCGGCGACCGGATGGCCTTTTTGGATCAGGTGGAGCAGGCCGCGCTGGATCGCTCCGCCCCTGCCTGGGTGTCCGTGGACGACGCACTGAAACGGCACGACTTTGAGGTGCTGCCTGCCGGTGGTCTGGTGGGGCGCACCCGTGCTATGCTCAAGGTGGAGGACGGGTGCGGCAACTTCTGTACCTATTGCATCATCCCCTTCACCCGCGGCCCCGTGCGCAGCGAGTCTATTGACGCAGCTGTGACCCAGGCCAAGGCGCTGGCGGAGGCGGGGTATTATGAGATCGTCGTCACCGGCATCGAGATTTCCAGCTGGGGACAGGATTTGGAGGGGGACGCCTCCCTCATCGACCTGCTGGAAGCCCTCTGTCATGCCGTCCCCACCCTGCGGGTGCGGCTGGGCAGTCTGGAGCCGCGCACCATCACCGAGGATTTCTGCCGCCGGGCATCTGCCCTGCCCAACCTCTGCCCCCACTTCCATCTGTCCCTCCAGTCGGGCAGCGACGCCACCTTGAAGCGGATGAACCGGAAGTACACGGCGGAGCGCTTTTTGGAGAGCTGCCGCCTGCTGCGTCAATATTTCGACCGGCCTGCCATCACCACCGACTTGATCTGTGGCTTTGTGGGAGAGACAGAGGAAGAGTTTGCGGAGACGCTGGACATGATCGAAAAAGCCGACTTTTCCGCTATGCACATCTTCCCCTACTCCCGCCGGGGCGGCACGGTGGCCGACCGGATGCCCGACCAGCTGCCCAACGCCGTCAAGGACGCCCGCTGTCATCAGGCGGCGGCGGTTGCGTCCCAGATGGAGCAGCGTTACTTGGAGAGCTGGGTGGGCGAAACCCTGCCGGTGCTCTTTGAGGAGGAAGTGGATGGGCTGTGGCGGGGGCACGCGCCCAACTATGTGGCGGTGTACGCCGCCGGCGCGGACCTGCACAACGTGCTGAAAGACGTGAAGATCACTGGCCTGCATGGACAGGCTTTAGAAGGGGTCATTCTGTGACCCACAATCCAATGAGAAAATCAGGTGAACCATTATGATCGCATATTTAGATAACGCCGCCACCACACCGGTCTCCCCGGAGGCCGCCCAGGCGGCCTACAACGCCATGACCACCGACTTCGGCAACCCCTCCACCCAGTATCCTCTGGGCAAAGCGGCCAAGAAGGTGCTGGATGGCCACCGGAAGGCGGTGGCGGATGCTCTGGGCTGCAAGCCTGCCGAGGTGGTGTTCACCTCCTGCGGCACCGAAAGTGACAACTGGGCGCTGCGGCTGGGGGCGCAGAAGAACCGCCGGAAGGGGCGGCACATCATCACCACTGCCTTTGAGCACTCCGCTATTTTGCAGACCTGTCATGAGATGGAGGCCGAGGGGTGGGAAGTGACCTACCTGATGCCGGACCGACAGGGGCAGATCTCCCTGGACGACTTGCAGGCGGCGCTGCGACCGGACACGGTGCTGGTGTCTATGATGCTGGTGAACAACGAGCTGGGCTGCGTGCTGCCGGTAAAGGAAGCGGCCGCGTTGGTGAAGGCTTACGACAAGCAGATCTTGTTCCACACGGACGCAGTACAGGGGTTTTTGAAGGTGCCCTTCACTCCTGCTGGGTTGGGGGTGGATCTGCTCTCCCTCAGCGGTCACAAAATCCATGCGCCCAAGGGCATCGGTGCGCTGTACATCCGTCAGGGGCTTCCGCTGAAGCCCTTCATCCTGGGCGGCGGACAGGAGAACGGTCTCCGGTCGGGCACAGAGCCTACCGGTCAGATTGCCGCTTTCGCGGTGGCTTGTCAGACCGGCAAGGCGAAGATGGCCCAGTCCCTGGCCCATATGAACGAGCTGAAAGCCTACACTTTGGAGCGGCTCCACGCGGAAGTGCCTAAGGTGGAGGAGATCATCTCCGGCGACGCCCCTCATATTTTGGCTCTGACCTTGCCCGGTTATAAGAGCGAGGTGCTGGTGCGAGTGATGGGGGACAAGGGCGTTTGCATCTCCACCGGTTCCGCCTGCCACCGGGGGAAGGCCAGTCATGTGTATGAGGTGATGGGTCTGACCAAGGCACAGCGGGATGGGGCGTTCCGGGTGTCCTTCTCCGACTGGAGCACCAAGGAGGAAGTGGACTGCTTTGTGCAGGCGTTGAAGGAGACGCAGGAGATGCTGTTTCCGACGATGAGCTAATAACACTCACTTTTCGATGTTCAAGCGCCGCAGGCCGCATTAGCTTCTTTTCGCTTCCTTTTACTTCTCCGAAGAAAAGGAAGTGGGGTCCAGGGGCAAGGTCCCTGGTCGCTGTCCGCAGACAGCGAAACTCCCCTGTGCTTCCAAAGCGCAGGAAGGGGTGAATTTCTGGCATAGCCAGAAAGAGGGGAAACCCTCGCCGGGGGTTTCCCCTTTTCGACGCTGTATCCACCAAAAGAATCCGTGACCAAGGCCGCTCTGTCATCTGACAGGGCGGTTTTTCCTTGACACACCAGCTTTTTCCCGCTCCCCGGTTGCTTTTTCCCGCTCCGCAAGGTACAATAGAATCTGTATTTTTTCAACGGTTTCATCACCCACAACGCCCCTCGTATGGGCGGAACAGGAGGTTGTTATGCAGTTTACATTTGAACAGTATCAGCAGAGCGCAGACTATCTGCGCAGTCAGATTGGAGCCTTCACCCCCAAGGTGTTGTTGATCTTAGGCTCCGGACTGGGTTATCTGGCCAACGAAGTGGAAAACCCTATCGCCGTGCCCTATGGCGACATCCCCCACTTCATGACCTCCACTGCCCCTGGTCATGCAGGCCGGCTGGTCTTTGGCCGATTGGAAGGACAGGATGTGGCCATGATGCAGGGACGGTTCCACCACTATGAGGGGTACTCCTTTGAGGAAGTGACCTTCGCTGTGCGAGTGCTCCGTCTGCTGGGGGCGGACACTCTGTTCGTCACCAACGCCGCCGGCTGTGTGAATGTGGACTGGCACGCTGGGGAGCTGATGGTCATTGAGGATCACATCAAGCTCATCCTGGACTCCCCCCTCTGTGGCCCCAACCTGAAGGAATTTGGCCCTCGGTTCCCAGACAGCTCCTACAACTACACCCCCACCCTGCGCAAGATCGCCTATAAAGTGGCGGACGAGCTGAAGATTCCGGTGCGGAAGGGCGTTTATATGTATATGCCCGGCCCCCAGTACGAATCTCCTGCGGAGATCCGTGCCGCCCGCATCCTGGGCGCGGACGCAGTGGGGATGTCCACCGTTCCTGAGGTCATCGTAGCCCGTCACTGTGGGATGCAGGTGCTGGGCGTGACCATGCTGACCAACATGGCCGCCGGCATCCTAGATCAGCCCCTGACCGAGGAGGAAGTGCTCATCGCCGCTGAGGCGGGCAAGGCACAGTTCTCCGCCCTCATCCGTGGCTGTCTGCGCCGCTTATCCTGAATCAGGAGGAGTTTCTCATGAAAACACTGCTCAAGAACTTTACCATCGTCACCATGAACGAGAATCTGGACGTGCTGAAGGACGCCCATCTCATTGTGGAGGACGGCAAGATTACCGACGTGGCCACTGGTGCCGCCACTGGTGCCTTTGACGAGGTCATTGACGGTCAGAACCGGCAGGTATTGATGCCCGGCCTGGTCAACACCCACTGCCATGTGCCCATGGTACTCATGCGTGGGTACGGCGGCGGCCATGACCTAAACACTTGGCTGAACCAGTACATTTTCCCGGTGGAGGACAAGCTCACCAGCCAGTCCATTCGGGCAGGTACGGCGTTGGGTGTGGCGGAGATGATCGCCAGCGGCATCACCTCCTTTGCGGATATGTACTATTTCTGTGACGACATGGCGGAAGTGACCCTGGAAGCCGGTCTGAACCTGAACCTGTCCCGTGGCACCACCGTGTTCACTCCCCTGGACGACCCTGCCGCCTTTGCCCCCTGTCAGGAGGCCATCGCCCTGGCAGAGAAGTGGAACGGCGCCAACAACGGTCAAATTAAGATCGACTTTTCCATTCACGGGGAATACACCTCCTTCCTCTCCCCCAACCTGTGGGACTACCTGGCTGGCTACGCCAGCGAGCACCACCTGGGGATGCACGTCCATGTGTCCGAGACCAAGGCGGAGCATGAGGAGTGCAAGGCGCGTCACGGCGGTCTGACTCCCCTCCAGGTGCTGGATCAGCACGGCGTGTGGACCGGCACCCGTGGCATGGCCGCTCACTGCGTGTGGACGGAGCCGGAGGACTGGAAGCTGATGGCCGAACGTGGCATCTCTGTGCTCCACTGCCCTACCTCCAACCTGAAGCTGGGTTCCGGCATTGCTCCGGTGCCCTCTCTCATGGCCGCTGGGGTCAACGTGACCCTGGGCACCGACGGGGCCAGCAGCAACAACGATCTGGATCTGTTCAACGAGATCAAGCTGGCTGCCATGCTCCACAAGGGTGCCAACCTGGACGCCACCATCCTGCCCACGGCGGAGGTGCTCAAGATGGCCACCGTCAACGGCGCAAAAGCCCTGGGGCGCAAGGCCGGTGTGCTGGCCGCTGGCTGGGATGCGGACTTGATCGCGCTGGACTTTGACCGTCCCCACCTGAAGCCCTGTCACGATGTGATGGAGAACCTGGTGTACTCCGCCAAGAGCAGCGATGTGGTGCTGAACATGACTGGCGGGAAAATTCTCTACCGGAATGGATTCTTTTCCACTCTGGATATGGATAGAATAGACCATGAACTGGAACAGGCTCTGCCGACGCTCTTCGGCAACTGACGCCCAGTCGGCACGGCTACGTGCTGTGGGAAACGCAATCGCATAAGGGAGGGCCGCGCGCCTATGTCTGAAAACAAGCAACGCAAAGATACCTTTTTTGGCGGCGCAGCCATTCTCGCCGCTGGCATTATCGTGGTGAAGGTCATCAGCGCCGTCTACAAAATGCCCCTGGTCAACATCCTGGGCAGCAGCGGTTATGCGGACTTCACCGCCGCCTTCAACATTTTCAACATCCTCTTGACGGTCTCCACCGCCGGTATCCCGGTGGCCATGTCCAAGATGATCTCCGAGGCCAACGCCTCACGGCGACACAAGCAGACACATAAGATCTTCCGCGTTTCTATGCTCTTCTTCGGAGCCGTGGGCATCTTCTGCTCCCTGGTCATGTTCTTCGGGGCCAACTTCTTCGCCGCCGTCATGAACGACACCAAGGCCGCCGAGTGTATGCGGGTACTAGCCCCGTCGGTGGCGCTGGTGTCCGGGCTGTCCGTGTTCCGCGGGTACGCCCAGGGGTACAGCAACATGACCCCCTCGTCGGTGTCTCAGATCATCGAGGCGCTGTTCAAGCTCATCGTCGGCTTGACCCTGGCCTGGTACTTCATCCGGGTGCTGGGGAAGCCGGACTACATCGGCGCAGCAGGCGCCATCGCAGGCGTCACTGTTTCTGAGCTTGCCGCCCTGCTCTACATGGCCTGGGACTATCTGCGCACCCGGCGTCACGCCCCTTCGCCCCTCCCTTCGGAGCGGCCGGACAGTGCCAAGCACATCTTGAAGACCTGTCTCCTGCTGGCCATCCCCATCACCATCACCGCCGCCTCCACATCCGTTATGACTGCTGTGGACAACGCTCTGGTGCTGGGTCGGCTGCAAAACGCCGGACTGCTGCTCAGCGAGGATGCCGCCCGAAGCCTGATGGGCAACTACACTGGGGTGCAGACAGTCTATCAGATCCCTGCCGCCCTGATGGTGGCCATCACCGCCTCTGTCATCCCCGCCGTGACCATCTGCTTCACCCAGAAGGATCGGACGGGCGCGGCCAAGATCGTTGGCTCCTCACTGAAAACTGCCGCTCTGCTGGCCTTCCCCTCCGGCATCGGGATGCTGGTGCTGGGCAAGCCCATCGTGCAGCTGCTCTTCCCCAGCCTGGACGCAGACATCGCCGGCACCATTCTGTCCATCCTGGGCATCGCCAACATCTTCGTCTGCCTCATGCTGGTGGCAACTTCCGTACTGCAAGCCTATAACATCCTCTCCTTGCCCATTTTCACCATGCTGGCAGGGGGCGTGGTCATGGTGCTCTTTGACTACTTCATGGTAGGCACGGTGCAATTCAACATCTACGGCTCCCCGGTGGGCACCTGTCTGTGCTTTGGTCTGACCTGCGCGTTGGACTTACACCTGGTGCGTCGGGCGGTGCCTGGCTGCCCTGGTTATGCACAGCTCTTTGGAAAAACCCTGGCCGCTTCCATCATCATGGGCGCTGCCGCTTGGGCGGTGTATGGGCTGACCAGTCACATCATCGGGGTCAAGCTGGCAGTCATCGTGGCTATTTTGCTGGCGGTTGCGCTGTATGCGATCCTGCTGGTGCTGCTCCAGGTGCTGACCAAGGATGATCTGTCCCTGATGCCCAAGGGGGATAAGATTGCAAAACTGCTGCACATTCACTGATTGTTATAGACCAAGATAAGAGGGAAAACTATGGTATCCTTTCCGCAGAAAGAACATTACGACCTGGCGGATTTCCGTCAGGTGATCGAAATCCTCCGCCACCCTGGCGGCTGTCCCTGGGATCAGGAACAGACCCATCACTCCATCCGGCGCAACCTGCTGGAAGAAGCCTACGAGGCGGCGGAGGCCATTGACACAGAGAACAACACCCTGCTCCAGGAGGAGCTGGGGGACGTGCTGATGCAGGTGCTGTTCCACTCCAGCATCGAGGCGGACGCCGGACGGTTCGACCTGGACGACGTGGCGGATATGGCGGTGAAAAAACTCATCTTCCGTCACCCCCATGTGTTCGGCTCGGTGGACGTGGCGGACAGCTCGGAGGTGCTGGTGAACTGGGACGCCCTCAAGCGTCAGGAAAAGCATCAGGAGAGCTACACGGACACGCTGGACGCGGTGGCTCGTTCCCTGCCAGCCCTGTGGCGGGCGGAGAAGGTGCAGAAAAAGGCGTCCAAGGCTCATTTCGACTGGGAGAACACCCAACAGACCCTGGAGAAGGTTCACGAGGAGCTGGGCGAGCTGGAAGAGGCCATCGCAGAGGGCAACCTGGAGCACATGATGGAGGAATACGGCGACCTGCTCTTCGCCTCGGTGAACACCGCCCGGTTCATGGGGGTGGACCCGGAGGACGCGCTGAACGCCGCCACAGAGAAATTCATCCGGCGCTTCCGGCAGGTGGAACAGCTCAGTCAGGCACGGGGACAGGCATTGGACGCCTGCTCAGTGGACGAGCTGGTGGCCCTTTGGAAGGACGCCAAGCACACATTAGACGATACAAACCCATAACTTCACCCCATAACCCCATGAAACACAAAGGAGAATGGAACGATGAATAAAACGGAACTGGTCAGCGCCATGGCAGAACGGCTGGGCGCATCCAAGAAGCACTCGGAAGAAGCACTGACCGTCGCTCTGGATCTGATCACGGAAGCGCTGGCAGAGGGGGAAAAGGTCCAGCTGGTGGGCTTTGGCTCCTTTGAAGTGCGGGAGCGCGCCCCCCGCATCGGCCGCAACCCCCGCACCAAGGAGGAAGTGACTATCCCCGCATCCAAGGCAGTGCAGTTCAAGTCCGGCAAGGTGCTCAAGCGTGCCGTGTCCCAGTGACGCTCATCTGACGGAGGAAATCGCTCATGCGTTTAGATAAGTATCTGAAGGTCTCCCGCATCATCAAGCGGCGCACCGTGGCCAATGAAGCCTGTGACGCAGGCCGGGTCATGGCCAACGGTCGGCCGGTGAAGGCGTCCTATGACGTGAAGGTGGGGGACATCATCGAGATCCAATTTGGTCAGAAGACCTTGAAGGTGGAAGTGCTTGTGGTGGCAGACAACGTTCGGAAGGACGATGCGCCGGCCATGTACAAAGAAGTGCTTTGACCGAACAGAAAACGCACACCAGAAAATTCTGGTGTGCGTTTTTTTGCACAGCGTTCTGTAAAACTTATTTGGTCGGCGTGAACAGGTTGGACAGCTCGCCGGTGGTGTCGTCAAAGAGACTGATGCCGCCCTCTTCGGTGGTCTCGAAAGTGTAGGAGACGGGGTGGGCGGTGTTCTGGATGTAGATAGAGAGGTACTCCTTGCTCCCCTCTTCCCACACCCACCAGGTGCCTTCGTCGGTGTCCCCGTTGGTGGCTTCACAGGTCAGGGTGCCGTCCTGGCGGATGGTGTATTGGTCGCCGTACTCGTCTACGTAGGTGCCGGGCAGCACGTCCCGATAGGCGTCGGTCACGTCCTGGCCGTCGGTGGTCTGGGAGGTCTCCGGCGCTTCCGCCTTACAGCTGGACACCGCGGACTGAGTGGAAGACGAGGCTGCCGGGGCAGGTTCGGTGGATGCCTGGGGCTGGTTACTGCATGCGGTGAGGGCAAAGGCTAGGGCTAGGGACAGGACAAGGGCTAGTTTTCGTTTCATTCACGGTTCCTCCTTCTGGGTCTGTTGCTCTATTATACCTGGCGGCGGGGCAAAAGGGAAGGAGATTTTCCGGCATACCCTCGTCCCATTTCTCATAGGATGAAACAAACATCCCATGAAGGACACAGGAGGGTTTGACACATGGCATTTGACAACCGGGATTTTGATCTGAAAGCCCCACAGCACATCACACTGGAGAATCGGGAGCATCTGTCCATCTCCGGGGTGGAGGAGGTGGAGCGGTTCGACGAGACCACCATCGTGCTGTCCACCAGCCTGGGCGAGCTGGTGGTCCGAGGGCAGGACCTGCACATCGAGACCCTGAGCCTGGGAGGCGGCGACCTGAAGGTGGAGGGGACGGTGGAGGCACTGACCTTCCAGGACGAGGCGCCCCGGGGCGGTTTCTTCGCCCGGCTGCTGGGCTGAGTATGGCGGTCTCTGTCGCGGATCAGGCCAGGGCACTGCTGGGCGCCATCGGGCTGGGGGCGGCCGCGGGGCTGCTGTACGACCTGTTCCGGGTGCTGCGGGTACGCGTCCCTCTGCGCTGGCTGGGGTCGGTGCTGGATCTGCTCTTCTGGCTGTGCTGCACCGTCACCTTCTTTCTCTGGTCGGTGGACAGTGCAGGTGGTCTGGTGCGCATCTACACCGCCATCGCCGCCCTCACCGGCGCCTGGTGCTACTTCGCCCTGCTCTCCTCCCATTTGCTGCCCATTTGCTACCGCTTGGCTACCATTTTTACCAAAGCAATGGGGGTCATTCTCCTCCCTTTGACGGCAATCCGCCGATTAGGGAAAAATTTTTCTGAAATTTGCAAAAACCACTTCCATTCTCGAAAGGAATGGTTTACAATAAGGAAAAAGTTCCGGAAAATGGATTGCCTTCGTAGCATCTACCGGCACACATCCAGAGGAGGCAATGGCATTGAAGTTCAAGCGGTCAGGCACCATCACAAAATTTGTTCTTTTGATCCTAGGGGTCTACATGGCCATTCTGCTGCTGAGCGTACGCACCCAGATCCGCAACGCAGAGGCAGACCTGCGGGCACTTCAGACCCAGGTGGACGAGCAGACCGCGACCAACGCCAGCCTAGCCGCCGACATCGCAAACCGAAATGACCCGGATACGGTGCTGGCCATCGCCAAGGAACGGATGCGTCTGGTGGAGTCAGGGGAGATCATTTTCTACGACACGACCAACTAAAGAGAGAAATTAAAATTTTTGCTGTCGGGTGAGAGAGACGAGCCGCCCGAACGAGAGAGAGACAGCACGGGAGGAAACAGTTCATTTATGGAGTTCGCAGTGGGAGCAATCCTGGAAGGCAAGGTCACCGGGATCACAAAGTTCGGCGCTTTCGTGGCGCTGCCCGGTGGAAAATCCGGTCTGGTTCATATTTCTAACATCTCTGATTCCTATGTCAGTGACATCAACGAGTTCCTGACGGTAGGTCAGGAGGTCAAGGTCAAGGTGATGAATATCGACCAGAACGACCGTATCAATCTGTCCATCAAACACGTCCAGTCTTCGTCGTCCCCACGTCCTCCCCGCACCGGCGGACGCGGCAGCGCTCCCCAGGAGCGCGGAGAGCGGAGCGACCGGGGGGACCGGAACAGCCGCGGCGGTTATCGCAGCAACAACGGCGCTTCCCCTCGCAGCGGTAGCAGCCGGGACGGCCGGAGCAAGGGCGCCAACCCTCGCAACAACGCCCCCAAGGAGCCGCTGACCTTTGAGGATAAGCTCAAGCAGTATATGGCCGAGTCGGAGAGCCGTCTGTCGGAGATCAGCCGGTACAACGACCGGGGTCGCAGCCGCCGGGGTCGCCGGGGCAGCGGTGGAAATAGCTGACGTAACGAATACGACAGGCCGCACATTCTGTGCGGCCTGTTTTCTGATTCATCCACTGTGCAAAAAAAGATCCGCTGATCTCCGTCAGCGGACGTTCCGCCGGTCACACCGGCAAAGGGGAGCATCTCAGAAGCCTCGGTCAGGGGCACTCCGGGTCAGGCGGTTCCCGCCCCTTTCTTGCGATTTGGATGAGCTGTACCTTTAGGATATTCAATTTTCCAATGATTGTCAAGTTCTAATTTCGTCGCATCCTGTCAGGGGTGCGGCAGGAGGAGAAAACCATTATGATGATTTACAACGCAGTGGTCTGTCCCATGGATGGGCCGCAGATCCCCAAGGGCTTTGTGGCCTGGGAAAACGGGGTCATCACCCAGGTGGGCGACATGAGCCGCTGCCCCACCCCTATGGCAGGTCAGGACGTAGACGCCCAAGGCGGGTATGTGCTGCCTGGCTTCGTAGACATCCACTGTCATCTGGGGCTGCTGGCGGACGGGCTGAGCTACGACGAGGACGACTGCAACGAGGTCTCCGATCCCTGCACCCCGCAGCTGCGGGTCATTGACGCCCTCTACCCGCTCGACCACTGCTTCCAGGAGGCGCGGGAGGCCGGTGTAACCACTGTCCTGACCAGTCCCGGCAGCGCCAACGCCATCGGTGGGCAGATCGCTGCCATCAAGACGGTGGGACGCTGGGTGGATGATATGGTGGTGCTGGAGCCGGCGGCCATGAAGTTCGCCCTGGGCGAGAACCCCAAAAAGACCTACAGCGGCCGCAACGAAGCCCCCGCCACCCGGATGGCCACCGCCGCCCTCATGCGGGAACAACTGCGCAAGGCGCTGGAGTATGCAGAGCGGGTGGCCAAGCACGAGGCGGACCCGGAGAACGAGGACGCACCCGACTACGACGCCGTGCTGGAAGCCCTGGTGCCGGTAGTACAGGGGAAGCTCCCTGTCCACTTCCATGCCCATCGGGCTGACGACATCGCCACGGCGCTGCGCATCGCCAAGGAGTTTCATCTGGACTACGTGCTGGTCCACGCCACGGAGGGGTATCTGGTGGCGGACATCCTGGCGCGGGAGGGTGCCCGTGCAGTGGTGGGGCCCATCATCGGCGACCGCTCCAAGCCGGAGCTGGCGCACCAGCGGGTGACCAACGCCGCTCGGTTGGTGGAAGCCGGTGTGCCGGTGGCCATCTGCACCGACCACTCGGAACTGCCCATTCAGTATCTGCCCCTGAGCGCTGCCCTGGCCGCCAGAGAGGGGATGGATGCAGATGCTGCCCTGAAAGCCATCACCCTGACGGCGGCGGAGCTGGGTGGCATCGCCCACCGGGTGGGGTCGCTGACTCCTAGGAAGGATGCGGATATCGTCCTGTGCTCGGGACATCCTTTTGAGCTGAACGCCAAGGTTCAGGCGGTCTTCATCAACGGAACGCCGGTGAAATAATGCTGCAAACACAACAACGTCCCCGACTGCTTTTGCAGTCGGGGACGTCTTTTTTAACGCTTTACGGTTTTGGTGTTGCTGAGCAGACTGGTGCCGGCGTCTTTGTAGGCGCAGACCTTGTAGGAATAGGTCTTGCCCCGCCTGACCGCCTTGTCAGTGTAGGTCAAGGTGCTGTTTTTGGTGATGGTCTTCACCTTTGTCCACTTGCCGCCATTCATCTTGCGGTAGATCTGGTACCCTTTGGCTTTGCTGTTCCGTGTCCAGGTCAGCTTGATGCCGGAACCCGCTTTGGCCGCTTTTTTCAGGGTCACACCGGTGAGCCGCACGGTGCTGACGCCTTCCGAAGGGCCATCCCATTGGCCGGAATAGGGCTGGACGGTGTAGGTGTAGCTCTTGCCGTTCTCACTTGCCACCGTCTTATCGGTGTACGTAGTCACGGTGCTCTTCACCGTCTTCAGCACGGTCTCTTCCCCTGCGCTGTCGGCACGGTAGATCCGATAGCCTTCCGCACCGGCCACCTTGCTCCAGGTGAGCTTGATGCCCGTCTTCTCGTTGGAGGCCACTTCCCCGGCAGAGCTGAGGCGGAGGATGGTCTTGCGCTGGTTGGCCGGTGCCATATAGCTGCCGGAGACCGCTCGGATAGAATAGGTGTAAGTGACGCCGGACTTCTTCTGTACCGCCGTATCCAGATAGGTAGTGGTCTTCCCGCTGGTGATCTTGGGCAGCTCCTTGAAGCTCCCGTTCTCCGTCTTCCGCCAGATGCGGTAACCGGTAGCGTTAGCGGCCTTCTTCCAGGTCAGGCGCACGCCGCCCGCTTCATTGGTCAGGGTGACCTTTTCCGTATTGTTCAGGGTGGGCGTTATGGTGTAGCTGGAATTGGTCAGTGCCAACGGGGTCTGCATGGCGTCGGTGACGCTGGCACGCACAGCGGACACATCCAACGCGGAAACGGTATTGCTGCCGCTGGGACGGTAGGTGATCTGGTTCACGTCGATGCCCAGCGCTGCCGCCCAGGTCATGGCCGCGGTGTACCGTCCCAGGCTCCAGCTCAGGTGTACCCCGTCTCGGTTCAGCTTATCCCCTACGTAGCTGCTGCGCAGGTTCTGGATGGCGGTGCCGGTGGGGATATACACTGCAAAGCCGCCCACCGGAGCGACTACCTGTGCAACGGTATCGGTGATGGCCGCGTACATGGTCATCTGGCTCTGGTTGTAGTAGTCCTGATAGTTGGTCAGGAAGCTCTGGTTCTTTTTCCACTGGCTGGGCTGCGCATAGGCCCAGGTGAGATTCCAACCAAACTTCACCTTTTTATTGGAGCAGTAGCTTTTCAGCTTTTTCTGTAGGCTGCTGGTCAGGTTGAACCGCTCACAGGTCATGGTGACTTGGCACCGGGCGCCATAATATTCCTCGCTCTGTGCCGCGGTGATGGTGATGACCGCTTTGCCGGTGCGCAGGAAGGTGACGCGACCGGTCTCGTCCACCGTCATCACCTTGGGGTTGGAGGAGCTATAGGTCAAGGCGGTCTGTGCCGACGCCTTCAAGGAGACGCTGCTGCTCTCGCCCCAGCTGTTGATGCCGCAGGTGATGGTCTGCTCACTCCGCTTTGCCGACGGCTCTACTGGCTCGGTCGGCTCGGTGGGTTCCACCGGTTCCGTGGCGGAGGTGGATGCGGAGCCGTCCCCGGTTTCGGTGTCGGTGGGTTCTGCGGATGTGTCCCCTTCCGACGGGGTGGGTGTTTCCTCTTGCACTTCCACCGGTTCGATGGATTCCTCCACAGCCGGCTGAACCGACTCGCTCAGCTGCTGCACCACCGCTTCCTCCATGGTGGCTGCGGTAGCGGTCGTGGTGGCGGTCTGCCCTGTCAGGGTCACGCTCTTTCCAATGCTCTCACACTTCCACTGCTTCACGGAGTAGTAGCTGCTGGGCACGCCGGACACACCGCTGGCCTGCTGGAGGGTGATGAGATCCCACGGCTCGTCCTTGACCGCGTAGTCAATGCTCTTGTTGCCCTGGCTGCTCCATGCGCCGTTGGTGTCGGCGCTGACTTTATAATACGTATAGCCCTTTTCCTGGCTGTTCAGCCTGCTCCAGTGCTCGGCCAGGCTGCTCTTCTCGTGGTACAGGTTGCCGATGACCAGCTCATACCCGGCGCTCTTGGCCATCTGGTACAGGTATTGCAGGCTGTCCACACTGAAGCTGTTGCCCACCGCCAGGACGCGCAGGGTCTTGTCCTGGCTGGCTGCTGAGATGCTGGTGTTGACCGTCTGATCGGCACCCAGCACCGTCCCCGGCAGCAGGGAACAGACCAAAGCCAAGGTCAAGAGGAGGGCTGTGATCTTCCGAAACCGTTTTTTCATATCAGCGTATCCTTTCCCCATGATTTTTTTGTTATTATACCCACTTTTCCCTTCTGGCGCAAGCATTTCACGGAATTTTAACCTTGACAGGGCTGGTTGCCGCTGGTATACTATAAAGGCCGCTTTGACTGGGTTCCTAAGGTGAGGTATGCCCTCATGGAGGGACAAGCTGCCCCAACACCCACGAGAGCGAGCCCGTATTTAAGGAAAGAGGTGCAACCACAATGACCGCAATTATCGTGACCGGCGGCAAGCAGTATAAGGTAGCTGAGGGTGATACCCTGTTTATCGAAAAGCTGCCCGTAGAGGCCGGCGATTCCGTGACTTTTGACCAGGTTCTGGCCATCATCGACGGCGAGACCGCTACTTTCGGCACCCCCGTCGTAGCAGGCGCTAAGGTCGAAGCCAGCGTCGTCAAGAACGGCAAGGGCAAGAAGATCCGGATCTTCAAGTATAAGCCTAAGAAGGGTTACCGCAAGCGTCAGGGCCATCGTCAGCCCTACACCAAGGTTACCATTGGTAAGATCGTTGTAGCTTAATGCTATGACCACTGTCGCATTTTCCATGGAGGGAGACCGGATCGTCTCGTTCGAGGTCCGTGGCCACAGCGGCTACGCCGAAGAGGGAGAGGACATCGTCTGCGCCGCTGTCTCCAGCGCCGTCAATCTGGTCAACGCCACGGTGAACGATGTGTTGGGTCTGGCCGCCGCCGTGCGGGTGGATCCGGACAACGCCTGGCTGTCCTTCCATTTGCCTGGGGGACTCTCTGTGACCGATGAGGCCACCTGTCAGAATCTGCTGGCAGGGTTGATGGTCTACTTCGCAGAGCTTCATCAGGCATACCCCGATTTTTTCCAAGTGGTGGATGATTCCCCGGAGGATAACGACCCGGAGTGAGATCGTCACCACACCCCCTAACTTTACGATAATGGAGGTGTAACAACCTATGCTGATTTCCATCCAGTTTTTCGCACATAAGAAGGGCGTTGGCTCCACCCGTAACGGTCGAGATTCCGAATCCAAGCGCCTGGGCGTGAAGCGTGGCGACGGCCAGTTCGTTCTGGCTGGCAACATCCTGGTTCGTCAGCGCGGCACCAAGATCCATCCCGGCACCAACGTGGGCAAGGGCAAGGACGACACTCTGTTCGCTCTGAAGGACGGTACCGTTAAGTTTGAACGCTACGGCAAGGATCGCAAGAAGGTCTCCATCGTGGAGGTCGCTCAGTAATTACTGCTGCAAAAGCGCCCCAAATCTGAGATTTGGGGCGCTTTTTTCCTTGTACCTCCCCCCTATTTCTCGTATAGGAGTGCTTGTTTATGAAGAAGATTGAAGAAGAAAAGCTCAATGTAGGCGGTTACCTCAACTACTATAAAGGCTATATGCTGGACAACGGCATGGACTGCGTGGACATCGCCCGCGTCCTGAGCCATGCGATGCAGATCACCAGCGTGGAGATCGAGGAAGAAGTGGAACCGGATCAGGTGACCTTCGGCCGGGCGGTCTGCACCATCGACGAATTTCTGGCCAACGGCGTGCCCAACAACCTGCCCCCCGAGGACGGCTCTGTGAACCTGAACGCCGTCTGCCAGGGGGAGAACGTGACCGTCCTGATGGATCCGGGCATCAACTACTCCATCATCCTGGTCACCAAACAGCCCTATCTGGAGCTGAGCGACCTGGTTCAGATCTGAGCCGCATCCACCCCCACCACTGATAGAAGGAGGATACACTATGGCAGCTCCCTTTGTAGATACTGCCCGGATCACCGTCCGCGCCGGCAACGGCGGCAACGGGGCGGTGGCCTTCCACCGGGAAAAATACGTGGCCAACGGCGGCCCGGACGGCGGCGACGGCGGCCGGGGCGGCAGTATCGTGCTGGTCACTGACCGGAACCTGTCCACCCTGATGGACTTCCGCTATAAACGCAAATACGTGGCCGAGAACGGCGCAGACGGATCCGGCGCACGCCGTACCGGCAAGGACGGCAAAGACCTTATCATTCGAGTGCCGGAGGGCACCGTCATCCGGGACGCTGAGACCCAGCAGATCATTCAGGATATGTCTGGCTGCGAGCGCTACGTGCTGGCACGGGGCGGCCGAGGCGGCTGGGGCAACCAGCATTTCGCCACCCCCACCCGTCAGGCGCCTCGTTTCGCCAAGGCTGGCCTGCCCGGCCAGAGCCGGGACGTGGTGCTGGAGCTGAAGCTGCTGGCAGACGTGGGTCTGGTGGGCTTCCCCAACGTGGGCAAGAGCACCCTGCTGAGCGTGGTCAGCAAGGCCCATCCCAAGATCGCCAACTACCACTTCACCACCCTCATGCCCAACCTGGGCGTGGTCTATGTGGACGAAGGGGTGAGCTTCGTCATGGCGGACATCCCCGGCATCATCGAGGGCGCCAGCGAAGGGGCTGGCCTGGGGCACGACTTTTTGCGGCACATCGACCGGTGCCGTCTGCTGGTCCATCTGGTGGACGCCTCCGGCAGCGAGGGGCGTGACCCGGTGGAGGATTTTGAAGCCATCTGCGCCGAGCTGAAGGAATATTCTCCGGAGCTGGCCTCCCGTCCCATGATCGTCTGCGGCAACAAGACCGACCTGCTCTTTGACCAGGAGGGTGCAGACGCCTTGAAGGAGCACGTGGAAGGGTTGGGTCTCCCCTACTTCTCCCTGTCCGCCGCCACCCATCAGGGGGTGAAGCCCCTCATCCAGGCCATCGCTGCCAAGCTGGCGGAACTGCCGCCGGTGAAGGTGTACGAGGCGGATTATGTGCCGCCCATGCCCAAGGTGGACACCTCTGCCGAGGTCTCCATCGAGGTGGAAGACCACTACTGGTTCGTGGAAGCCCCCTGGCTGGAGCATCTGTTGGCCTGCACCAACCTGAACGATTTCGAGTCCCGGAACTGGCTGGATAAGCAGCTGCGGGAGTCCGGTCTCTTTGACAAGATGGAGGCCATGGGCGTTCAGGATGGCGACACCGTTATCATGTATGACTTGGAGTTTGAATATCAGCGATGAAACGAAGCGAAGAACGTGCCGCTCTGCTGGTCATCGACCTGGAGCGCGGCTTCATTGATGAAAGCTCCCCTCTGTGCATCCGTGGGGCGGCAGCTACCCTGCCCGCCTGCGGACAGGCCATCGCCTACGCACGGGAAGCAGGTGTGCCGGTGTTTTTCATCCACCGCGCCTATCGTGCCAACGGCAGCGACGTGGAAGCCTGCCGCTATCCTGGCTGGCAGGCTGGCGGGAAACCCTTGGCGCCTGGCAGCACCGGCCCCGGTTCGGTGGAGACGCCGCCGGAGGTCACGCCTCAGGAGGGGGACTATGTGGTGTTGAAACCTCGGTTCTCCGCCTTCTTCCAGACGGAGCTGGATCTGATCCTCCGCCGCCTGGGGGTGCGCACCCTCTATCTCACCGGCACCACCACCCCCAACTGCATCCGCACCACCTGTTATGACGGGTTGTCCCTTGATTATAATGTAGGCATCCTCACCGACTGCTGTTCCTCCAACAGTGAAGAAATTCAGCAGGCCAACATGGTGGACATGGCCAACATCGGCGCGACCCTGATGACCTGCGCGGAATTTTGCGATGGCAAGCAGGCCACCGATTGGACGGGTCGGGTACAGGCGGAGCTGTTGTAAGAAGATACAAAAACATCAGAAAGTGCTGCATGGTTATACAGTGTTTCTAAAAAAAAACATCCGAATTGGTTTGAACCAGTTCGGATGTTTTTTGTTTATTTGCTCAGAGATGCCGCGTGTTTTTCGCTCCAGTGTTCCCCCATGGCGATCATGGGGATGGCGGTCAAGATCATGACGAAGCCCGCCAGGTCAAAGGGTGTGAACATGACATGGAGCAATAAAGTGGAGATGATGACCGAGGTCACCGGCTCCGCTGCGGACAGGATGCTGCCGGCCAGGCCGCCGACGATGCTGACACCGGCCTGGTAGAAGCAGAAGGAACAGATGGTGCCCAGGAAAATAACGCCGGCCAGCATGATGAACAGGTGGGCATTGACGGTGACGGCCACGGTCCACGGCCGGCAGAGGAGGGCCAGGACGATGCCGCCCAGGATCATGCCCCAGCCCACGATGGGCAGGAGGGAATACTCCCGGATGAGCTTTTGCGGCGTGATGGTGTAAAAGGCAAAGGCCACGGCAGAGAGCAGGCCCCAGATGAGCGCCGGAGGGGCAATGTGCAGAGCACCCAATTTGAACTGGGTGGCACAGCTGAACGCCCCCAAGGCCACTAGCAGCACTGCCACCAGCTCGTACACTCTGGGCGCGCGGCGCTCCTTCACGACGGTGTAGACCAGGATCATCACTGGCGCGGTGTAGGAGAGCACCGTGGCGAAGGCGGCGTTGGAGTACTGGATGGAGGTGTAGTAGCCGTACTGGCAGAGGGCGGAGCCGATGAGGCCGAAGGCGATGAGGGGCGGGTAGTTCTTTTTGTCCTGCCACACCGCCATGGGGTGTTTTCCGGACAGGGCGGAAAAGAGCACCAGGAGCGTGCCCGCCAGCAGCAGGCGGATGGGGACGACCCAATCGGAGGTGATGCTGTTTTGTTCAAACAGGGTCTGGCCGCAGGCACCGCCGATGGCCCAGCAGATGCCGCCCAGGATGGTGATGCAATAGCCCAAGGCCATGCGATGATGTTGTTTCATGGTCGTTCTTCTCTTTCTCTTCAGGATGATAGGGTCATTATACCCCGTCCTATCCCTTTTGTCTGTGGGCGTTCTCACTCATTTTCCATTGGAATAGACCGGGTTCTTTTGTGGAGAAATGATGCGCGAAAAAAAGCGTGCATCCTAACGGAGGGATACACGCTTTTATGGTGCGGTTTTCTTTCGCTCAGTCCCAGATCAAAGTGGCGAAATAATCCTCGATGGTCTCCGCCCGGCGGATCATCTTGGTGGAGCCGTCCTCCTTCAGCAAGATCTCTGCGCTGCGCAGACGGCCGTTGTAGTTATACCCCATGGCGAAGCCGTGGGCGCCGGTGTCGTGGATAACCAGCAGGTCGCCCCTGTCGATCTTGGGCAGCATCCGGTCGATGGCAAACTTGTCGCTGTTCTCGCACAGGGAACCGACCACATCGTACTTGTGGTCACAAGGTTCTGTTTCCTTGCCCATGACCGTAATATGATGGTATGCGCCATAGATCGCCGGACGCATCAGGTTGGCTGCGCAGGCGTCCACGCCAATGTATTCCTTATAAATGTGCTTCTCATGGATGGCACGGGTGACCAGCAGGCCGTGGGGTGCCAGCATGAAGCGACCCATTTCCGTGTAGATGCTCACGTCGCCCATCCCAGCGGGCACCAGGATCTTCTCATACTGTTCCTTGACGCCAGCGCCGATGGCTGCGATGTCGTTCTTGCGCTGCTCTGGACGATAGGGGACACCCACGCCACCGGACAGGTTGATGAACTTGATGTGGCAGCCGGTCTTTTCCTTCAACTCGACCGCCAGCTCGAACAGCTCACCAGCCAGGGTGGGATAGTAGTCATCGGAAATGGTGTTGGAGGCCAGGAAGGCGTGGATGCCGAAATATTTTGCGCCCATGGACTTGAGCTTCTTGTAGCCCTCGATGATCTGTTCCTTGGTGAAGCCGTACTTGGCCTCGCCGGGGTTATCCATGACCTGGAAGCCTTCTTCGCTCTCCCCCAGGGTGAACACGCCGCCGGGATTGTAGCGGCAGGAGATGGTTTCGGGGATATAACCGATGGTCTCTTTCAGGAAGTCAATGTGGGTGAAGTCATCCAGGTTGATGATGGCGTTCTGCTTGTCCGCCTGGACATATTCTTCCGCCGGAGTCTCATTGGAGGAGAACATGATCTCGTGGCCGGTGAAGCCGCACTTGTCGCTCATGATCAGCTCGGTCAGCGAGGAGCAGTCCACACCGCAGCCTTCTTCTTTCAGCACCTTGAGGATGCCGGGGGTCGGTGTGGCCTTGACGGCGAAATATTCCCGAAAGCCTGGGTTCCAGGCAAACGCCTGGTTCACTTCCCGCGCGGTCTGGCGGATGCCAGCTTCATCGTAGAGGTGGAAGGGGGTGGGATATTGCTGGCAGATCGCCTCCAGCTGATCTTTGGTTACAAAGGGTGTTTTCATGGGTGAATGCCTCACTTTCCGCTCACTTTAATACTGGAAACCATGATAGCGGATTTTGCCGGTTTATGCAAGATGAAGCGGAAAAAAAAGTGCCGAATTTCTGGGCGGACAAATGTCCTTTCTGCATTTATTCAGAAAAAACGATTCATTTTCCCCGTCATTTTCATGCCGTTTCCCCAGTTCCCACAGGGGATTCGCCTACTTTTTCCTGACGTTCTGCAAAAAAATCGAAAAACATCTTGCATTTCCTGCACCAATCGTTTATACTATAAACAATCACACGTCAGTTGATGTTTGCAGGAGAATGGCAGCGCAGTTTCATATCGCTGTTCTACCGAAGGAGAAAATCTCTCAGGTCGGTTCAAGGACGAACCGGAGGACTGTGAACAGATGACTCTCTGGAGAAGTCCGCAAGACCCCTTGCGGAGGCCGAAGGTGCAAAGCGAGATCGCGTCAAACTCTCAGGCAAAAGGACAGAGCGTGAACCCCCTTTTCTGTTGTCAGGATGAATACGGCAACGGATTTTTTCATGCTTCCTTTTCCTTTGATGCAGCGTTCGCCATCCCAGGCCAGCGCTGCGTTTTTCTTTTACGCTTCACAAAAGGCAGCGCCCCCTTTACCAGGCTATCCTGTTAGCCCCTTTCCCCGCCCCCCTACCGGGACGTCCTGAGGCGGTGAAAATGCGGTCTAATTGATAGAGCATAAAGAAAGAGTAGGTTTTCAAAGTAAGTAAAGGAAAGGATGTAATCTATGAAAGCTTTTAGCGACTTTATAAGTTGGCTTGACGGCCAGGTATGGGGCATCCCCATGATCGTCCTGCTGTTCGGCACTCACCTGTTCCTGACAGCACGAACCGGTTTCATTCAGAGAAAGCTCGGCACCGCCATCAAGCTCTCCTTCACCAAGGATCCTGATGCTCCCGGCGATGTCAGCCAGTTCCAGGCTCTGACCACCGCACTGGCCTCCACCATCGGCACCGGCAACATCATCGGTGTGGGCACTGCGATCTTCATCGGCGGCCCTGGCGCTGTCCTGTGGTGCTGGCTGACCGGCGTGTTCGGCATTGCCACCAAGTATTCTGAATCCCTGATCGCCGTGAAGTACCGTGTGCAGAGCGCAGACGGTCGTATGCAGGGCGGCGCAATGTACGCTCTGGAACGTGGTCTGAACATGAAGTGGCTGGGCATTCTGTTCGCTTTCTTCGCAACCTTCGCCTCCTTCGGCATCGGTAACGCAACACAGATCAACGCCATCGCAGAAGTCATCGAAAACAACATCAACTTCATCCCCACTCCCCGTCTGGGCATCGGCATCATCTTTGGCATCATCACCGCTGTCGTCATTCTGGGCGGCATCAAGTCCATCGCTACCGTTTGTGAAAAGCTGGTTCCCTTCATGGCTATCTTCTATGTCCTGGGCTGCATCATCATTCTGGGCATGAACCATGATACTTTGATCCCCGCGATCAAGACCATCTGCACCCTGGCATTCAAGCCCGGCGCAGTCGCTGGCGGCCTGGTCGGTCAGGGCATCATGATGGCAGCTCGTTATGGTATTGCCCGCGGCCTGTTCTCCAACGAATCCGGTCTGGGCTCCGCTCCCCTGGTCGCTTCCGCTGCACAGACCCGTAACCCTGTCCGTCAGGCTCTGGTCTCCGCAACCGGCACCTTCTGGGATACCGTTGTTGTCTGCCTGATGACCGGTCTGGTTCTGGTCACCACCATCATGCGTGACAATGGCATTGATATGTCCACCATCAAAAACGGCGGTCAGATGACCACCGCAGCCTTCTCTCAGATCCCCGTCCTTGGCCCCATCATTCTGGTCATCGGCATCATCTGCTTCGCTTACTCCACCATCCTGGGCTGGTCCTATTATGGTGAACGCTGCGCCGAATACCTGTTCGGCAAGAAGGCTCTGCTGCCCTACAAGCTGCTCTACATCGCAGTTATCGTCATCGCTCCCGTTGTTGCTCTGGATCTGGTCTGGAACATCGCCGACATCCTCAACGCCTTTATGGCAATCCCCAACCTGGTGGCTGTCCTGGCGCTGTCTGGCACCATCGCAAAGGATACCAAGTATTATCTGGCTAATCTGCATGAAGTGGATACCACTGAAATCCCCGTGGTCGACAAGTAATCCCTATCACATCTATCATCAAACTCCCCTGCTCCAGCAGGGGAGTTTTCCCTTTTCTGGGAAAGCATTTCTAACGCTCTGTCTTGTCTATTAAAATAGATGATGCTATAATGAGCTGTGACATGACCCACGGACAGACCCGTTTGCTCTTTTTCAAACGGGAAAAGAGGTATTTTTATGACTTATCAAGAGGAATTTATCACCTTTATGGTGCGCTCTGGTGTATTGACCTTCGGAGATTTCACCACCAAATCCGGTCGGAAAACCCCCTATTTCATCAACACCGGCAATTACAAAACCGGCGCCCAGGCCGCCCGTCTGGGCGACTACTACGCAGCCTGTCTCCAGGAACATCTGCCGGCAGACACCACCGCCCTGTTCGGCCCCGCCTATAAGGGCATCCCCCTGGCTGTCTCTGCCGCCGCCTCCCTGTATCGCAACTACGGCCGTGACCTCCCCTACTGCTTCAACCGGAAAGAGGTGAAGGATCACGGCGAGGGCGGCTTCATGGTGGGCTATCAGCCCCAGGCCGGCGATGTCATCGCCATCGTAGAGGACGTGGTCACCGCCGGCACCGCTGTGCGGGAATCCATCGCCCTATTCCAGAAGGTGGCGCCTGTGAAGATCTCCAGTCTGTTCGTCTCGGTAGACCGAATGGAACGGGGGCAGGGCAGTTGTTCCACCCTGGACGAGCTGCGGAAGGAGTACGGCATTGCCGTCCACCCCATCGTCACGGTGCGGGACATCATCGACTTCCTCTATGAACGCCCCATCGACGGTAAGGTCTACATCGACCACGCCATGAAGGAACGCATGGAAGCCTATCTGCGGCAGTACGGCGCGGAACAATAACCGCTGTCCATTGTATTGAAAGAGAAAGGGAGTAGCAGACTTGAACGAAAAGAAGAACTGTCATGTGGGACATCGGCAGCGGTTGAAGAACCGATTTCTCCGCAACGGCGAGGTGGCATTTGAGAATCACGAGCTGTTGGAACTTCTACTTTTCTACGCCATCCCGCAAGGGGATGTGAACCCTCTGGCACACCGTTTGATGGAGCATTTCGGCTCCCTATCCGGCGTGTTCGACGCCTCAGTCTCCGACCTGATGCAGGTTCCCGGTGTGGGGGAACACACCGCGCTGCTCATCCACATGCTGCCTCAGATCGCCCGTCGGTATCACATCGACCGTTCCTCTACTGGCAATGTGCTGCGGGACACCATGGATTACGCCGATTGGCTGCGTCCTTACTTCTTCGGCGCCCGGAACGAGATGTCTTATCTGTTGTGTATGAACGCCAACGGGAAGGTGCTGGGCTGCGACCTGCTGGACGAGGGGGACTTGACCTCCTGTGCTCTGCTCCCCCGTCAGGTAACAGCCATCGCCTTGCGCTACCGGGCTTCTGCGGTGGTGCTGGCTCACTGTCATGTGGTAGGCTCCACCCAGCCCTCCTATGCAGATCATGAGACCACTCTGGCCTGCCGCAAGATGTTGGATCGACTGGACATCGAACTGTTGGATCACCTGATCTTCTGCGATGGCGACTACGTTTCTTTGGCGCAGACGGGGGAACTGAATCGGTTTTGATGCGTCGCATTTACTCTAGTTTGAAAGGCTGGTGTTTTCTCGTGCCCGAATTCAAAGTTGTCAGCCCGTTTGAACCCTCTGGCGATCAGCCGGAGGCCATCGACGCCATTGCCAACGGCATCGAGCTAGGGCTGGACGAACAGACCCTACAGGGGGTCACCGGCAGCGGCAAGACCTTCACCATGGCCAAGGTCATTGAACGGGTGCAGCGTCCTACGCTGGTGCTGGCTCACAACAAGACGTTGGCCGCCCAGCTCTGTGCGGAGTTCAAGGAGTTTTTCCCGGACAATGCGGTGGAATATTTCGTCTCCTACTACGACTACTATCAGCCGGAGGCCTATATCCCCCACACAGACACCTTCATTGAGAAGGACGCCAGCATCAACGAGGAGATCGACCGACTGCGGCACAGTGCCACCTCCGCCCTTTTTGAGCGGCGGGATGTCATCGTGGTCTCCTCCGTCAGCTGCATCTACGGTCTGGGCAACCCCATCGACTACAAGAACATGGTCATCAGTCTGCGCACTGGGATGGAGTACGACCGGGACGCCCTGCTGAAGAAGCTCATCGAAATCCGATACGAGCGCAACGACATCGCTTTCGACCGGAATATGTTCCGGGTGCGGGGGGACACGGTGGAGATCTACCCGGTCTACGCCAAGGAACACGCCATCCGGGTGGAGTTCTGGGGGGACGAGGTGGATCGCATCAGCGAGATCAACGTGGTCACCGGCTCGCCGGTGCGCATCCTGAACCACGTGGCCATCTACCCCGCCAGCCACTACGTCACCCCCAAGGACAAGCTGGAACGGGCGCTGGCCGTGATCGAGGACGCGATGTGGAAGCAGGTGGAGTTCTTCCAGAGCCAGGGCAAGGCCATTGAGGCGCAGCGCATCCGGCAGCGCACCCAGTACGACATGGAGATGATCCGGGAGCTGGGGTACTGCCAGGGCATTGAGAACTACTCCAGGGTCATTGCGGAGCGACCGGCTGGTTCTCCGCCGATGACGCTATTGGACTACTTCCCCGATGACTTTTTGCTGTTTATCGACGAGTCCCATGTGACCCTGCCCCAGGTGCGGGCCATGTACAATGGCGACCGAGCCAGAAAGACCACGTTGGTGGACTACGGCTTTCGGCTGCCCTGCGCCTATGACAACCGGCCGCTGAAATTCGAGGAATTTGAGCAGCGGCTGAACCAGGTGGTCTATGTCTCCGCCACCCCTGGCGCCTATGAGCGGGAACGCTCCGGCCAGCTGGTGGAACAGATCATCCGTCCCACTGGGCTGCTGGACCCGCTCATCGAAGTGCGTCCGGTGCAGGGGCAGATCGACGACCTGCTGGCAGAAATTCAAGCCCGCTCCGCGCGAAAGGAACGGGTGCTGGTGACTACGCTGACCATCAAGATGGCGGAGGATTTGACCGAATATCTCATCAAGGCCGGCGTGAAGGCCAAGTATATGCACCACTCCATCAAGACCATTGAGCGGACGGAGATCATCCGTGACCTGCGTCTGGGTGTCTTTGATGTGCTGGTGGGTATCAACCTGCTCCGAGAGGGGCTGGACTTGCCGGAAGTGTCCCTGGTGGCCATTTTGGACGCGGACAAGGAGGGCTTTTTGCGCAGCGAGACCGCCCTCATCCAGACCATCGGCCGCGCCGCGCGAAACGCCGACGGCATGGTCATCCTGTACGCTGACAAGATCACCCCGTCTATGGATCGGGCCATCACGGTCACCGAGGAACGTCGTACCAAGCAGGACGCCTTCAACAAGGCCCACGGCATCGTGCCCAAGACCATCCAAAAGGACATCCGAGATCTGCTGGAGCTGAGCAAGCCAGTGGAAGAAAGCCACAAGAAGGGCAAGCTCACCGCACAAGAGCGTGCCGCTCACATTGCCCAGCTAGAGAAAGCCATGAAGGAGGCCGCCAGCCGGTTGGAGTTCGAGCTGGCCGCCGCCCTGCGAGATCAGATCATCGAGCTGAAGGGACAGTCGTAAGGTACGCCGTCCCAAAGAAGGAATTTGAATCATTATGCAAGATCGCATTATTGTCAAAGGCGCACGCGCCAACAACCTAAAAAACATCGACGTGGAAATTCCACGGGACAAGCTGGTGGTGGTCACCGGCCTGTCCGGCAGCGGGAAGAGCTCCCTGGCGTTTGACACCATCTACGCCGAGGGACAGCGCCGGTATGTGGAGTCCCTGTCCAGCTACGCCCGGATGTTCCTGGGGCAGATGGACAAGCCCGACGTGGACTACATCGACGGGCTTTCCCCGGCCATCTCCATCGACCAAAAGACCACCAGCAAAAACCCCCGCTCCACCGTGGGCACGGTGACGGAAATTTACGATTACCTGCGTCTGCTCTGGGCGCGGGTGGGCACCCCCCACTGTCCCAACTGCGGGAAGGAGATCAATCAGCAGACCATTGACCAGATCGTCGATCAAGTGCTGGCCCTGCCGGAAGCCACTCGCATCCAGGTGCTAGCTCCGGTGATTCGGGGGAAGAAGGGCACCCACGAGAAGATTTTCGAGGACGCCCGCCGTTCCGGTTATGTCCGGGTGCGGGTGGATGGGAATCTGTTCGACCTGTCCGAGGAAATTCCCTTGGAGAAGAACATCAAGCACAACATTGAGGTCATCGTAGACCGGCTGGTCATTCGTCCGGACATCACCCAGCGGCTGACGGACAGCTG
>CAKTHW010000009.1 GCA_934565425.1 uncultured Oscillospiraceae bacterium | reverse complement strand
GTATTATAGCAGTCTATGACTTTCGGGCTATCAACGAAGCTCCTTCCTATGAGGCCGCCAACACAGCTTATAACATTATTATCGCTCGTACCTGCAATGGTGCCGGTGTTATAGCTGCTGTCGATCCTAATGCTGCCACGAATAGCTCCCACGATACCGCCGACACAAGTGGCGCTGCCGCCGGTCACAGGATTCTCATTGCCGCAGCCTGTAATGGTGCCACTCTGGGCATACGCCACGATACCACCGGCGTATGTGCCTGTGCCTGTGGTGCTTGTGGTGCTAATGCTGCCGTCCTTCAGGGTCACGTCAGCGATGGTGGCGCCATTGATGTAGCCAAACAAGCCCGCGTACGTAATGTCCCCCGTTATTGTCAGCCCACTGATGGTATGACCATTGCCATTAAAGTTGCCTTTATAGGGCAAATCCTGATTTTCGGCCGATTCCGGCATTTTACCGATGGGTGTCCAGTCCTCGCCGCTCAGGTCGATGTCATTGGTCAGTTCGCCCCAGGCGTCGGTTTTCTTCGTCTGGCCGTCTGTGCCGTTGACGATGTTGCGGAAAACCTTCAAGTCTTCTGCGTTGGAAATTTTGTAAGGCTCGGCTTCCGTGCCCTTGCCGGGGATGGTCTTGAGCCAATGTGCTTTGAGGGGCAGGTCTGTGGTGACCGTCTGGTTAAAATCATATGCGTTGTCGCCGTTGTACCAGCCGGTAAAGGCGTAACCCGCTTTGGTCGGATCAGCAGGCCGGGTGACTTTGCCGCCGGCAGACAGGAAATACTGTGCCGCAGGTGCCGTTGAGCCGCCGTCGGTGTTGAACGTCACGGTGAATTTGGTGTTGTCTGGCTTCTTGCCCGTGATACCCTTTTCCGAGGTGCCGCCGGTCATGGTGCCGTTGTTCGTCACCTCATCTTTGAAGGTGCCGTTGTTGATGGTGCCGTTATTCGTCACCTGGCCTTCAAACATACCGCCGTCGATGGTGCTGCCAGCGTTGTTCGTGACCCGATTTTTGAACGTGCCATCGGAGATGGTGCCGCTATTCGTCACCTGGCCTTCGAAGATGCCGCCGGAGATGGTGCAGCGAGCTACGTTCGTCACCTTATCCTTGAAGGTGCCGCCGGAGATGGTACTGGCGGAAGCAAAGCTGCCGTCGGCTTTGGTAGTGATATTGTTCTCAACCGACGCTTCAAAAACGGTGCCGCTGGATGTCCCATCGTTTTTGATGGTACCACCAGAGGAGAACACTTTGTTTTTTATCGTCCCGCCTCTGGCATCCAGACAGCCGATGATATAGACGCCATTGTCGTGCATACTATCGTTGCAGTTGGAGATCTCGCCTCCGGTCATCGTCATAGTGCCTCTGATATACACGCCATTGCCAAGGTCGGAACCGGAAATACAGCTGGTGATCTTCGCTTTTCCTTCCATATTGAAGGTGCCGTCCACATGCACGCCGCCGCCATAAGCAGATTTCTTAGTATCGCCAACGGTAGCCCTGCAGCCCGTGATCTCGCCGCCAGTCATGGTGAATGTGCCCCATACGGACACACCGCCGCCAAAAGTGTCCTCGTTAGAGTTAGTAACCTTGCAGCTCTTGATGCTGCCGCCAGTCATGGTGAACTCTCTTTCCACATATACGCCGCCGCCCTCTTTGCTTGCGGTGCAGCCAACGATACTGCTGCCGTCCTTCATGGTGAAGTTGGTTTGCACATCTCCGCTGCCGGTTTCCACATATACGCCGCCGCCCTTTTCTGCGGTGCAGCCCACGATATTGCCGCCAGCCATGGTGAACCTGCCATAATTTTTTGTTACGCGCACACCGTTGCCGCCGGTGATGACGCCGCCACGGACTTTCTTATCGCCGCCGTTATCCAGCACCCACAGTCCCGTGGCATCTTCCCTGAACTTGTGTTCCGCACTAGAGTCACTGTCGATCAGCGTCAATGTATTTCTTCTCGCCCGGATTTGATTGCCGTTCAGATTCAGCACCTTGCCGTTCAGGTCCAGCTTAACATCACGTGTGTTTTCCAGCTTAGCAGTCAGTGTCACGTCCTTCGTCAGCTTGATGGTGTCAACCGAGCTTTCACCTAATGCGTCTTTCAGCTCATCCTCCGTGGAGACTTCCGTTACCGCCGCATAGGTGACCGGCATCCCCGCCCCCTCTGCGTTCTGCACCGCCGGAGCGGGTGCCTGCACGGTGGGTTCCGGTTCTTCCTCCGGCTGTCCTTCCGGCTGCTGCTCCGGTTCCGGCTCGTCTTCCGCTGCTTCCGCTGCCGGTACATACTTTTGGCAGGCTTCCAGCGAAGCGCCTTCCGCGCCGCAGACGGGGCAGTCTGCGTTCACACTCTCCTCCGTGCAAGCCGTCTCGCAGCTGCACACGGGCGCGTCAGCGTCCTGCGCCTCCTCGGCGAAAGCCGTCGCAGGCAGTGTGGTCAGCACCATACTGCATAAGAGCAGGATGCTGAGCAATCGTCTTTTCATGTTCGTACCTCACTTTCTGTCCGGGCGTTCCCGTGGGGAACACGTGGTGGCTTCTTACTGTTTCGTCGGTGCCGCGAGCTCCGCCAGGGAAAACTCGAAGTGCATGGCCAGCTCCTGGAACAGCTCCTGCATCACCCGTTCCGCGATGGCACGGATGTCCAGCCCCTCCACGAACCGGATGGCCGCCTCGATCTCCTCTGCCGGCACATGGTACGCCCGCAGGCTCATAGTCAGGAACAGCCGCACCTTCTTCTCCAGCGTCAACACTTCGTCACAGGGGTGCGCCATGTAGCCCCGCATGATGCTGGCCGAGCCGATCTCCATGTCGTAGAAATCCCGCGGGGTCAGCTGGGGCTGATAGGGCCCAAAAATCTGGTACAGCTCCTTGGCCGTCTCCTGCTGGATGTACTCGGACGCCTCCTTCTGGGTGTAGGCTTCGATATAGATTTCCCGCAGGTTCTCGTTCAGCTCGGTCAGGGTCATCTGGATGGCCGTCTCCACCGCGTAGATATACACCGGCGGCAGCGCTGTCCCCGCTTCGCTGCGCGCCATGGCGAACTGGTTGGAGAACATGAACTCCACCAGCTCCGTCAGCACGCCGTCCTTGGCGCGGAAGATGTTCTGGAAGGAGCTATAGGAGACGTTGGCCTTTTTGATGATCTCGGCCAGGGTGGTCTTCTTGTAGCCCTTCTCCAAAAAGAGCTTCACGCAGACGGTCAGGATGCGTTTTTTCGTGGGCAGGCTCGCACTGGTATGAGCGATGGCCATCATCCCCTTTCGTTTTTGGTGTGTACACCAATATTGTAGCATGGATGGGAAGCGGTGGCAATAGCAATGGGCAAATTCCCGACACATTTTGTCAAGTCTCCCCTTCCAGACGCAAAAAGACCCGACGTGACTGCTGCCACGCCGGGTCTTTTGGATACCATATCATTCAAAACCGAGGTCGATCTCGAATTTCTTCTCACAGGAGGGACAGGTGACCACACCGGACTCCAGGGTCTCCCCGTCCAGCAGGATGGCGCCGCCGCAGTTGGGGCACTCCACCTCGTATTCCTCCTCCTCGTCGTCCTCGTCCTCGAAGCTGTCCACCACCAAGGTCTCCAGCACGTCCAAGCTCTCGGTCAGCTCGTCCAGCTGTTCGTGCAGCTCCTTGCCTGCTTCCTCGTTGGCGGCGGTCTGCTCCGCCAGCTCCTCCACCACGTCCACCAGGGCGGACAGCAGCTTCCCCTGCTGATCCTGCGCCCCGTCCAGGTTCATGCCGTCGGCCAGGCCGCGGAGGTATCCCATTTTTTCTGCCAGAGACATCGGTCGCTTCGCTCCTTTCGCGTTTGAAAAAAACTGCGCCAGCCCAACGGCCAGCGCAGCAGAGTGGATCACTTACAACGGGACATATATTCGCCAGTACGGGTATCGACCTGGATACGGTCGCCTTCGTTGATGAACAGAGGCACCTTGATCTCCGCGCCGGTCTCCAGGGTAGCGGGCTTGGTCACGTTGGTAGCGGTATCGCCACGGACGCCGGGTTCGGTCTTGACCACTTCCAGTTCCATGAAGTTGGGGGGTTCCACGCCGAAGACCTTGCCCTTATAGGACCGGACCTTCCAGGGGGTGTTCTCCTTGACGAACTTGAACGCATCGCCCCGCTGATCGCCGTTGAGGGGGATCATGTCATAGGTCTCGGTGTCCATGAAATAGTATAGGCCATCGTCCTCGTAGCTGTATTCCATTTCCTTGCGTTCGATAAATGCTTCTTCAAACTTTGCAGTGGGGTTGAAGGACGTTTCGGTGACTGCACCGGTGATGACGTTCTTCATCTTGGTCCGCACAAAAGCAGCGCCCTTGCCGGGCTTGACGTGCTGGAATTCCACGACCTGCATTACTTTTCCCTCATATTCGAAGGTCTTGCCATTTCTAAAATCGCTGGCAGTAATCATTCTATTCAGCTCCTTCAAGATTCAACAACCCGGCCGCAGGGCGGCGCAAGTCATATTTCCTTTATTCTAGCGCAAATCCTCCCTTTTTGCAAGGGGAAGCGCGCATTTTACCTGCCTTTCTTTCCCTTTCACTTTTCCATTTGGATGACCATATGGTTATACGGCATTTCCACGCCGTTCCGGTCAAAGGATTCCTTCACTTTTTCCATCAGGTCGTAGTAGACCTCCCAGTAGTCCGACGTCAGGCACCACACCCGCACCACGTAGTTGATGCCGCTGTCCGCGTACTGCGCCACCCGGATGAAGGGCGGGATGGGGTCGTTGACGATCTTGTCCACCTCGGACACCGCCTCCATCAGGGCGCGTTTGACCTGGTCGGTGTCGTTGTCATAGGAGGCGGAGAAGGTCAAGTCCACCCGGCGTTTGCCCTCGGTGGAGCAGTTGGTGATGGTGGCGCTGGAGATGGTGCTGTTGGGGACGCTGATACGCTTGTTGTCCAGGGTGTTGATCTGGGTGTTCAGCAGGCCGATCTGCAAGACTGTCCCCTCTACCCCGCCGGCGATGACGTAATCGCCCACCAGAAAGGGCTTGGACACCAGCAGCAAAATGCCGCCGAACAGGTTGGACAGGGAGCCTTGGGCAGCCAAGGCGAAGGCGGCGGAGAGCACGGAAGCCAGGGTGACCAGGTATTTGGCGTCCAGACCGCAGCGGCTGGCCACCTCCAGGATCCAGATGAAGTAGACCACGATGCGCACCACGGAATGGATGAACCGGTACAGGGTCTTCTCCAGGGGCAGTTTTGACAGGGTCTTGTCCACCGCCAGGATGATGAGCTTGGCCAACAGGAAGCCGATGACCAGGGTGGCGATGAGTCCGAACACGTGACCGGCCATGGCGGTGCGCAGGGCGGTCAAGTCCACGTCAAAGGTCTTTTCTAAATATTGGAGCATTGCTGTTCCTCCTCTCTATCTAGCGAAAGCAACCACCCGCGCCGGACACGTTCTTCCTCTGTCCGGCGCGTGGCTCTGCTCTATTTGCTTTACAGGCTCAGCAGGTACTGTCCATACTTCGTCTTTTCCAGTTCCGTCCCCAGCTGGTGGACTTGCTCGCCGGAAATCCAACCGGCCTCCAGGGCACACTTCTCGATGCAGCCCACATAATGACCGGTGTCCCGCTGGATGTCCCGGACGGTCTCGGCGGCCTCCAGCACGCTGTCTGCGGTGCCGGCGTCCAGCCACACGAAGTCCTGTTCCAGGCGCACCACCTGGAGCTGTTCCCGGCGGAGATATTCCAAATTCACGTCGGTGATCTCCAACTCCCCACGGGCGGAGGGCTGCAGGTTGCGGGCGATGTCGATGACCTGATTGTCGTAAAAGTACAGGCCGGGGATGATATAGTGGCTCTTGGGCTGCTGGGGCTTTTCCTCGATGGACAGGGCCTTGCCGTCGGCGTCAAACTCCACCACGCCGAAGGGTCTGGGGTCCTCCACATAGTAGCCGAAGACGGTGGCGCCGTGGTTGTGGGCGACCGCCTGCTTCAGCACGTCGCCAAAACCCTCCTGGTAGAAGATGTTGTCCCCCAGCACCAGGCACACGCTGTCCTGGCCGACGAACTCCGCCCCCACCAGCATGGCATCCGCGATGCCACGGGGCACCAGCTGGACGGCGTAGGTGATGGAGATGCCCCACTGACTGCCGTCACCCAGCAGCGCCTGGAACACGTGTTCCTCGCCTGGGGGCACGATGACCAAGATGTCCCGGATGCCCGCCTCCATGAGGACGGACACGGAATAGTAGATCAGCGGCTTGTCGTACACCGGCAGCAGCGGTTTGCAGACCGGACGGGTCATGGGGTACAGGCGGGTGCCTTTGCCCGCGGCCAGAATGATACCTTTCATATGTTTACAGTCTCCTTTTAGACGTCCCACTCGTTTTTCGTCCCAAAATTATACCATCCCCGCCCTATCACTGTCAATGAAACCGGCTGTTACAGGGGGATACACGCCCCCAACAGCACCGGCTGCAATTGCTTCCCCTGTGCGGCAGCGGCCACGGCGGCGGGGATCTGGTTCATGTCCGCCACCAGGGAATTGGGCTTGGTGATGGGGTTATCCTGCCGGAAGGGCACCAGGTAGATGTTCTTGCGGCAGTTCAAGTCCCCCAGGTTGCGCAGGGACACCGCCAGGCCGTCGTTGGTGGAGATGCCCAACACCACCGGCCGGCCGTTGCGCAGGTGGGACTTGGCGGCCATGGTGGCGGATGTATCGGTGATGCCGGCGGCCATCTTGCCCAGGGTGTTGCCGGTGCAGGGGGCGATGACCAGGACATCCAGGAGCTTTTGGGGGCCGATGGGCTCCACCTCCGGGATGGACGACCAGGGCTTCTGGCCGCAGATCTCCGTCATCCTCTCCGCAAACTCCGCCGCCGTGCCGAATCGGGTGTCGGTGACCGCGCTGAAATTGGACAAAATGGGGATGACCTCCCCGAACCGTTCCTTACAGGCGGCCAGCGCCGGGAACACCTTGTCATAGGTACAGAAAGAGCCGGTAAAGACAAAGCCGACCCGCAGTTCTTTTTCGTTCATTGCGCACGCTCCCCTAAGATATGATAGATGGTGTCACGGATGATCTTGCCCGACGTGACCGGCGCCACCTTCCCCGGCAGGGACAGGGCCCAGATGACCTTGACGCCCAGCTGTGCCGCCCCCTCAAAGTCCACGCCGCCGGGCTTGGAAGCCAGGTCGATGACCAGGGTGCCCTCGTCCAAGTCCGCCAGCCGGGCACGATCCAGCACCCGGGCGGGGACGGTGTTGATGACCAGCTGGTAGCCCCCCAGCCAGCCGTCCAGCTGCTCCATCCGCTCGGACTGGTAGCCGTACGCCTCGATCCACGCCAGGTCGCCGTAGCTCCGAGCGGCCACGGTCACGTTGGCGCCCAGCCCTTTCAGCCGGTGGGCCAGCAGCTTCCCCAGCCGACCGAAGCCCAGCACCAGCACCCGGGTGCCGAACAGGGTGGTGGGCAGCTCCTCCATGGCGATCTGGATGGCGCCCTCCACGGTGGGCACCGCGTTGGCGATCTCCAGTTCTTCCCTAGCGAAGTAGTCAAAGAACACCACCTCCGCCTGTTCCGCCATGGCACGCACCTCCGGCGGTGCTTTCCCGGCGCAGACCAGCTGACCGGGGCGGAGGTTTTGGAAGATCATCTGCAGGGGCACCCGCCGGTCGGAGAGCTTGCTGTTCAAGATGCCATGCTCCGCCATCACCGGCAGGGGCAAAATCACGCAGTCCGCCTCCTCGATGCCCCGCAGTGTATCCGTCCCCGGCAGCTTCCCCTGATCCGGGCGCTGTTCCACGGCGTAGGTCTGCACCTGGTGTCCGTCTTCCAGCAGCAGCTCCGCCAGCTTGATCTGTCGGAGGTCACCGCCTACGATCCAGAACGACCGTTTTTCCTTCATAAAATGCCAGCACCTTCCTTTCATTACAGGCTGGTTCATTCTATGCAACATAAAAAAAGCGGTGAAGCCGTTCGCTAAAATGCAAGCATTTCAGCGAAGTTTGCAGCATGGTGCATGCACTCGCTATGCTCGCACACTTACCATGCTGAGAAGAGATAAAACTGACGTACACGCCGCCAGTTTTTTCGGATTAAAATTTATTCCGACCTCTAAGAGGCCGGAACTCTGTGAGACTATTTTATTATGGTGTTATGATTCAAAATCCTCCAAGTCGATGAGTCTGACCTCCTTCTGCTGCTCCAAAGCGTAGGTCAGCGTCACCCGGGTGCCGCCGGAGGACACGCCGTCGTAGACGCCCATGACGCACTCCGCCCGGCTGACCATATACCGATCCCGCCGCAGCATGCAGTCCCGGGTGTACGCCTCCTGCACCAGGGTCTGTAGGTCGCACTGCGCCACCAGGCGACGGTAACGCTCCTTGTCCCGCCGGCTCCAGTTCCGGTCCTGATCCCGACAGGGCAGCGCCGCCTCCAGCACCACGTCGTTGTGCTCTTCCTTCAGGCGCAGCACCATCTCGCAGCAGTAGGTGTCGATGCCCAAGGCCATGCCGGTGATGAAGTGCCGATACCCCTCCCGGTACAGCTCCCGGATGAGCAGCAAGATCCGCTCCTTCAACGCCACGCAGCGCCAATCCCACTCGTCGCTCCCCCAGGGCAGCTTCTGGGGGCGGTGGCCGGTGAAGCAGCAGCATTTTTCCATTCGCACGAAAATCCCCTCCGCGTTCCCACTTTCGGAATAGATTGGTTCTATTGTAGGGTTCTTTTGCCGAGAAGTCAAGGCTGCTTTTGGCATACCTGCAAGATATGTTCATATGTGGATGCGAACATATGTTTGACTTTTTTGAGCACCTGTGCTATGCTGAAACCCACTGAAATGGAAGGGAGGGCATCGCGTTGCAGCGGGTCATCTTACACTGTGATCTGAACAGCTTTTTCGCCTCCGTGGAGCTGCTGGAGCACCCGGAGCTGCGGGAGAGACCGGTGGCGGTCTGCGGCAACCCCTCCACCCGTCACGGCATCATCCTGGCCAAAAACGAGGCCGCCAAGCGCTTCCAGGTCAAGACCGCCGAGACCATCTGGCAAGCCCGGAAGAAGTGTCCCGACCTCATCTTGCTCCCCTCCCATCACGACAAGTACCGCCACTACTCCAAACTGGTCAACGCCATCTACCAGCGCTACACCGACCTGGTGGAGCCGTTTGGCATCGACGAGAGCTGGCTGGACGTGACCGGCACCCTGCACCTCTTCGGCAAGAACGGACGGGAGCTGGCGGACGAGCTGCGGGAAGTCATCCGGACGGAGCTGGGGCTGACCATCTCGGTGGGGGTCTCCTATAATAAGGTGTTCGCCAAGCTGGGCAGCGACTACAAAAAACCGGACGCCACCACCGTCATCGCCCCCTCCAACTGGCAGTCCATCGTCTGGCCGCTGCCGGTCTCCGACCTGCTCTTTGTGGGACGGGCGTCCCGCCGCATCCTGCATCAGTACGGCATCGAGACCATCGGTCAGCTGGCACACGCCGACCGGGAGATGCTGGAGGAAGTGATGGGCAAGCAGGGCGCCCAGCTCCACGACTACGCCTGGGGACGGGGCGACACCCCGGTGCGTCCAGCAGGCGACCGTCCGCCCCCCAAGTCCATCGGCAACGGCATGACCTTCCGGCACAACCTGACCGACTGGGACGAGATCCGCTCCGGCCTGGACTTGCTGTGCGACTCGGTAGCCGCCCGCCTGCGGCGCGCGCAGATGAAAGGCACCCGAATCCAGGTGACCATCCGCGACCCCCAATTCCAGACCATCACCCGACAAGGCCCCCTGCCCCTGCCCACCAATCTGGCGCGGGAGCTGACGGCTGGCGCGGTGGCGCTGGTGGAAAAGCACTGGCTGCCCGGCAAGCCCATCCGGATGCTGACGGTGACGGCGCTGAACCTGGTGTCGGAATGGGACGCGGTGGAGCAGCTGGATCTGTTCCAGCCCGACCGCTCCGCCCGGCGGGAGAAATTGGAGCATCTGGAACGCGCCGTAGACCACATCCGGGCGAAATACGGCTCGGACGCCATCGTGCTGGGCTCGGTGGCGGCACAGACGGAGCTATATGGACGTTCGGATGCGGAATCGGACGAGGAAAACGAGGAATGACAAGTTGAAACGAATTTTTGCCTTACTATTGAGCCTGACCCTGGCGCTGACCACCCTCACCGCCTGCGGCAGGCAAGAGACAGCCGCCAAGAGCGGCTTTGTGGTGGCCTGCACCACCTACCCGGTCTATCTCATGACCCAGGCGGTGACCCAGGACGTGCCCGACGTGACGGTAAAACTGGTGGTGAACCAGCAGCTGTCCTGCTTGCACAACTACACCCTGACCATGTCGGACATGAAAGCCATCGAGTCCGCCGACCTGCTGGTCATCAACGGCGCTGGCCTGGAGTCTTTTTTAGATGACGTGTTAGAGAGCCGGGACTACTGGGACGCGTCCCGTGACCTGCCCCTGCGCCACGCCGAAGAGGGGCACGACCACGGTGACCATGACCACGACGCCGCCCACGAGGAATACGACCCCCACTACTGGCTCAGCCCCACCCTGGCGGGTCAGATGGCCCAGAACATCGCCATCGGGCTGACCACCAAGGACCCGGCCCACATGGACGCCTACCAGGCCAACGCCGACCAGGTGACCGCCAAACTGACGGCCTTACAGGAAGAGCTGCGAGCGGAGGTGGCCGACCTGTCCTGCAAGGAGCTCATCCCCTTCCACGACGGCTTCGCCTACTTTGCCGACGCCTTCGGGCTGACCATCTTGGCGTCGGTGGAGGAAGAGGAAGGGTCGGAGGCGTCCGCCCGGGAGATCAACGAACTGACCCAGCTCATCCAGACCCACCACATCCCCTGCGTCTTCATCGAAAAGAACGGCTCGGACTCTGCCGCCCAGGCGCTGGCACGGGAGTGCGGGGTCTCGGTGGCGGCCTTGGACATGGGCATGAGCGGGGACGAACAGGGCGGCGGCCTGGCCGCTTACGAGGCGCTGCTGCGCCGGAACATCGACACCATTCGGGAGGCTTACACATGAAACCGATCAAACACAAGGGGAACACCCTGGGCTGTCACGGCTCCTGCTGCTTGAAAGTAGACGACCTGACAGTGACCATGGGGGAAGACCGCATCCTGGACCACGTGAGCTTCCACATGCACTGCGGCGAGCTCATCGCCCTCATCGGCCCCAACGGCGCCGGCAAGAGCTCCCTCTTCCGCTCCATCCTGGGGCAGATGCCCTACACGGGCTCCATCCAATTCCAGACCGCCGCCGGCAACCGGATGCACCCCCGCATCGGCTATGTGCCCCAAAGCCCCAGCTTTGACCGGAGCGATCCGGTGAGCGTGCTGGATCTGTTCGTGGCATCCACCTCCAACTGGCCCATCGTGCTGCCCATCCCCAAGGGGCTGAAGGATTTTGTCGCTCAGTGCCTGGAGCGGGTGAACGGGCTGGAGCTGCTGCACAAGCAGGTGGGAGCGCTGTCCGGCGGGGAATTGCAGCGGGTGCTGCTGGCCATGGCGCTGGAGCCGGTGCCAAACATCCTCATTTTGGACGAACCCCTGTCCGGCGTAGATATGGACGGAGAGCGCCAGCTGCTGGCGTTGCTGGACGAGATCCGCACACGGTATGACCTGTCCATCCTCATCTCCACCCACGATTTCAACACCCTGCACAAGATGGACAAGGTCATCCTGCTGAAACAGAAGGTGCTGCAAATGGGCACGCCAGAGGAAGTGCTGGCGTCTCCGGAATTCCAGACCCTTTTCTATCATCCCACACAGAAAGGCGGTGACGCACAGTGACGCTCTGGTACGCCCTCATCGACCTGCTCCCCTTCCAGTGGGCGGAGCCGGGCAAGATGTACTTCATGAAGAACGCCCTGCTGGCCATTTTGGTCATCTCTCCCCTTTTTGGACTGCTGTCTACCATGGTGGTGGAAAAACGCATGGCCTTCTTCTCCGATGCTCTGGGGCACTCCGCCTTTACCGGCGTGGCCATTGGCACCCTCTGTGGTCTGGTGGATGCCACCTGGTGTGCGGTGGCGCTGGCGGTAGTCTTTGCCCTCCTCTTTACCTGGGTGCAGAGCCGCACCCGTATGGCCAGTGACACGGTCATCGGCGTCTTTTCCTCCACCGCAGTGGCTCTTGGCATTTTCATCTCCACCCTGGACGGCCACAGCTTCACCAAGTTCAACAGTCTCTTGATCGGTGACATCCTGTCCGTCTCTCCAGCCAAGATCGCCATTCTGGCGCTCATCCTGCTGCTGGTGATGGTCTTTTGGGTGCTGCGCATCAACCGGCTGACCCTGACCGCCACCTATCCGGTGCTGGCAGTGAGCCGTGGAGTGCAAGTGAACCTGTTGGACGCCCTGTTCAACTGCGCCATCGCCGTGGTGGTCACCCTGTCCCTGACCTGGGTGGGGCTGCTGGTCATCAATTCTCTGCTGGTGCTGCCCGGTGCGGCCGCTCGGAACGTGGCCAAGAATATGCGCCAGTACACCTGGCTGGCTCTGCTGGGCGCAGTAGTGTCCGGCATCGCCGGACTGATGATCTCCTTCTATGTGGGGTCATCCACCGGCGCCTCCATTACCCTCTGCTTGGCCGTGTTCTTCGCCGTGACCTTCTGCTTCCGGCATCGAAAATAATCGAATAGAAACGCCAAAAACACCCTCTGTTGTATACAACAGAGGGTGTTTCGTTCTGTTTTGCTGTCTTACCAGTTGGCGTTGGCTTCGTGGGTCTTTGCCCGTCCCATCATGCCTTCGGACACACTGTACACACAGGCGTCTTCATACATGACGCTATAGATGGCCTGGGTGATGGGCATTTCAATGCCCAATCGCTCCGCCAACTCCATACCGGTGGCGGCTGCGTAGTAGCCTTCCACCACAGCGCCCACCTTCTCGATGGCCTCCGCCGGCTTCATGCCGCCGCCAATGAGGATACCAGCCTGGTGGTTCCGAGAGTGGACGGAGGTGCAGGTGGTGATGAGGTCGCCTACTCCGGCCAAACCTGCGAAGGTCTCCGGTCTGCCGCCCAGGGCGGTGCCCAGGCGGGTGATCTCCGCCAGACCACGGGTGATGATGAGGGCACGGGTGTTGTCCCCAAAACCCATACCATCGGACATCCCCACACAGAGGGCGATGACGTTCTTTAGCGCAGCACAAATCTCCACACCCACCACGTCGGAGGAGGTGTAGACCCGAAAGCGCTTGTTCATGAACAGATCCTGCACCTGCTCCGCCGCCTGCTGGTTCTCGGAGGCGGCCACAATGCCGCTGGGGATCTTTCTGCCCACTTCCTCAGCATGGGTGGGGCCACAGAGGACGACCAGGGGACAGCCATCGGAGATCTCCGAGCGGATGACCTGGCTCATGCGCAGGTCGGAGCCCTTCTCGATGCCCTTGCCCACGCTGACCAAAATCGTACCCGGCCGCACCAGGCTGCTGGCGCTCTTAGCGGTCTCCCGCATGGCGAAGGAGGGGGTGGCAAAGACCACCACATCGCTGTCGCTGACGCAGGACAGGTCGCTGCTCAGGTGCAGCTCCTTGGGGAGGGGGACGCCTTTCAGCTTGGGGTTCACCCCCAGCTGCTGCATCTCTGCCACGGCTTCCCTGCGATGAGACCACATGGTGACGTCATTTCCGTTTTCAACCAGCACGATGGCCAGGGCAGTGCCCCAGGCACCGCTGCCTAATACTGTCACTTTCATTTGCATCACCCATTCTTTCTCATTTATGTAGCTTCAGCTTGCTCTCTTCCCCCCGGAGCAGCCGTTTGATGTTGTCCTTATGCCGCCACACCAGCAGCCCACCGGCCGCCAGCGCCAGGAGGGTATACCACAGGTTCTGGTACACCAGCCCCACGGAGATGGGGAAGAGCACCCCAGCGCCCACGGAACCCAGGGAGACGAAGCGGGTGAGGATGACCATGAGGAAGAAGATGCCCCAGACGGCCACCGCCACCTTCCAGCCCATAAAACAGGCCATGGTGCCGCCGGCCAGGACGCCCTTGCCGCCTTTGAACTCGAACTGGAAGGGGAACATATGCCCTATCATACAGAACAGGCCGCCCAGCAGCTTGCCGATGATCGGGTCGTTCCCCGCCCAGCGGAAGAGGGCGACGCCGGCCAGGACGGCGATGACGGTCTTGAGGACGTCGGCCAGGATGACCAATAAAATCTTCTGCTTGCCGAAGACCCGGTAGAAGTTGGTCAGACCAGCGTTGCCGCTGCCGTGGTTGCGGACGTCATCCCGCAGGACGTACTTGGAGATGACAATGGAAGTGTTGCAGCAGCCCAGCAGATAAGAGGCCGCCATGGTGACCAGCACCGCTGCGATCAAATGCCAATCCATCACAGATCCCCCTTTTCCCCTTTGGCACGGATGATGAGCCGAATGGGCGTCCCTTCCAGGCCGAAGGTGTTGCGGATCTGGTTCTCCAGGTACCGCTGGTAGGAGAAGTGGAACAGCTTTGCGTCGTTGCAGAAGACCACAAAGGTCGGCGGCTGGATGCCCACCTGGGTCATGTAGTAAATTTTCAGACGGCGCCCCCGGTCGGTCGGCGGCTGGACACGGGTGGTGGCGTCCGCCAGGACGGAGTTGAGGGTGCCGGTGCGGATGCGCATCATGCTCTGCTCACAGACGTGGTTGATCATGGCGAAGAGCTTGTTCACCCGCTGGCCGGTGAGGGCGGAGATAAAGAGAATGGGCGCGTAAGTCATATAGGCCAGGCCGTTGCGCACGTCCGCCCGCATCTTGTCCATGGTCTTGTCGTCCTTTTCGATGGTGTCCCACTTGTTGACCACGATGATGCAGGCTTTGCCCGCCTCGTGAGCCAAACCCGCCACCTTGGTGTCCTGCTCCGTGACCCCTTCGTTGGCGTCGATGAGGATCAGGCACACGTCACAGCGGTCAATGGCCATGGTGGCACGGAGGACGGAGAATTGCTCCACTCGGTCGTTTACCTTAGATTTTTTGCGCATCCCAGCGGTGTCGATGAGGACGTATTTGCCGAACTCGTTCTCAAAGTAGCTGTCCACTGCATCTCGGGTGGTGCCGGCCACATTGCTGACGATGACCCGCTCCTCCCCCAGGATACGGTTGACCAGGGAGGACTTGCCCACGTTGGGCTTGCCGATGACCGCCACCTTGATGACGTCCTCCTGCTCCGCTTCCTCCACCTCATCGGGGAAATACTCGAAGCAGGCGTCCAGCATCTCGTCCACCCCCAGGCCGTGGATGGCAGAGATGGCGATGGGGTCGCCCAGACCCAGGTTGTAGAACTCGTACACGTCCGGGTCGGTGGGGCCAACCCGGTCGGCCTTGTTCACCGCCAGCACCACCGGCTTCTTGGAGCGCAGGAGCAGATTGGCCACGTCCTGGTCAGCGGCGGTGACGCCGGTGCGGATGTCGCACACCAGCACGATGACGTCGGCATTGTCAATGGCGATCTCCGCCTGGCCGCGCATGAACTGCAAGATTTCGTTGTCGTTCCGCGGCTCGATGCCGCCGGTGTCCACGATGGTGAACTCCCGGCCGTTCCAGTCGCAGTCGGCGTAGAGCCGGTCACGGGTGACGCCAGGGGTGTCCTCCACGATGGACAGGCGCTTGCCTGCCAGTTTATTGAACAGCATGGACTTGCCCACGTTGGGGCGTCCTACGATGGCTACCATCGGTTTTGCCATGGTCTCACTTCCTCACTTTATCGCATTGCTTCCCGTCAGCGTATCACGAACGGGAGGGGTTGTATTGGAAATATTCCGTTTCTTCCGGCTCTGCCCAGTCCCCTTCCGGTCTCTGGGTGCTGTCCACCCCCAACATGGCGTCCAGCAGGGCGAACCCATCCTGCTCTACAAAGGTCAGCGGCACGCCCAGCGCCTGTTCCACCTGCTCCACCGTCACGTCATCCAAAAAGACGTTCTGATGATAGCGCAGCATGGAGCTGGGCAGCAGCAGCCGCTGTCCCAGAGGCTTGCCCCGAAGCTGGGCGATGAGGTCTTTGCCGGTGATTAAACCAGAAACGGTGATCTTGTGCCCGAAAAAGTCGTTGCGGATGGGGTACACATAGTGCTCGATGCCCCCGCAGGCGTCGGACGCCTGCTGTGCCAACTGGGTGATGAGCGGGCCAGCGCTCATACCGGTGGCAATGGCGAAGGGCTTTATCGGCTCTGTCACGTCATCCATGGTCATCAGCGCCCCCTTGAACTCCACCTGGAGCAGACGCAGCATCCCCACGCCGTTCTCCAGCTGGCAGTAGTCCTCGTAGAACTCGTCCTCCGGGATGGGGCGTTCGGCGATGAGGTAGAACTCATCGGAACACCAGAACATCCCCTCGCCGTATTCCGCCCGACAATGCTCCGCCCAGGCTTCCACCTGGTCGATGACCGCACCCGCCTCCGCCGCCGTATAGCTGCGCAGGGGATACAGACCGTCTCGATATTTGGTCAGCCCCACCGGCACGATGGCCACGCTGGTGACGCCGTTGCGCATCTCGGTCAGATCCCGCATGGAGCGAGCCAGAGCAGGGCCATCGTTGAGGCCGGGACAGGCGACAATTTGGCAGTTCATGTGGATGCCCGCCTCCGCCAGGCGGCGCATGATGTCGATGGATTTCCCGGCGTTCCGGTTGCCCATCAGCTCCACCCGCAGCTCCGGGTCGGTGGTGTGGACGGAGACGTTGATGGGCGAGATGCGCAGGTCGATGATGCGCTGGATCTCCCGTGGGGACAGGTTGGTGAGGGTCACATAGTTGCCCAGTAGGAAGGACAGGCGGTCGTCATCGTCCTTGAAATAGAGGGTATCCCGCAGCCCTTTGGGCATTTGATCCACAAAGCAGAACACGCAGTTGTTGGCGCACCGGTGGGCGTGATCCATCAGGTAAGTCTCAAATTCCAGCCCCAAGTCCTGCCCCTCCCCCTTGCGGATGTGGAGGGTGCGGCGGTTGCCGGCGGCGTCCGCCAGCTCCACCTTGAGGCGGGGGTCGTAGCTGTAAAATTTGTAGTCCAGCACGTCCACCACGTGCTTGCCGTTGATGGACACCAGGGTGTCGCCGGGCAAGATACCAGCTAGCTGGCCGGGGCTGCCGGGGTCTACGGATTTGATTTTGCTGCTCAACAGGTTCACCGCCTTGGGGTTGGGAGAATGGGGGGTGTATGGGATATACACATCGTTTTATTGTACCCTGAATTGGGGGAAAAGTAAAGGAGCAGTGTTAAGAAAAGCGACTCAGGGCAAGTTTTCCGTGGTGGCTACGTATGGAAAAAGAAGAATTACGCAACAGATTAGAACGTGTCACGTAATTCTCCTCTTTTATGATGCGCTGCCTATTTCTAGGAACCCCCAGGGTAGGGTTGAGAAATTGCGCTTCCTTGTACTCCTACCCGAACCGTCCCCCCGCCTGTTGACAGGCGGGGCCTCCGCTAAAAACCTGCCCCCGGCAGGTTTTCTTAACGCTGCGGGGTTCGCCCTCTTTTTGACTGCGTCAAAAATTCACCCTCGCAAATTAGCAAGAACCAACCATGCCTGTAAAACAGGCATGGCCTACGCTAAAAACTTGCCACTGGCAAGTTTTCTTAACGCTGCGGCCTGCGGGGCTTGACTCCCGATAGGTTTTACGCCTCGAACACGGCCTTCATGCTCCGGTAAGTCATATAACAATCCAACTTCCCGGTCACCTCGAAGGGCGAGTGCATAGCCAGCACCGGCGTACCGGCGTCGATGGTGTCGATGTTCCGATTGGCCATATACAGAGCCACGGTGCCGCCGCCGCCCACGTCTACCTTGCCCATCTCGGACAGCTGCCACAGGATGCCGTTGTCGTTGAACAGCTTGCGCACGTAGCCCACCACCTCGGCGGAGGCGTCGCTGGCGCCGGACTTGCCCCGTGCGCCGGTGTATTTGCACAGACCCACGCCGCGGTTCAGGCGGGCGGCGTTGTGCTTTTCGTAGACCTCGGCGAAGTTGGGGTCGAAGGCGGCGGTCACATCGGCGGACAGGCAGAAGGAGTGTTCATAGCAGCTCTTGAGGCTAGCGCCGGTGGCGTCGCACAGGTCGGACAGGAAGGTGTCGAACGCCCAAGACTGCATCCCGCTGACGCCCTCGGAGCCGATCTCCTCTTTGTCCACCAGCATACACACGCCGGTGCGTTTCAACGTCTCCTCTGCGTCGAACAGACCCTGCAAAGCGGCAAAGCTGCATACCCGATCGTCCTGGCCGTAGGAGCCGATCATGGAGCGATCCAAGCCCACATCCGCCACCGGATAGGCAGGCACGGCACACAGTTCGGCGGACAGGAAGTCCTCCTCCACCATGCCGTACTTCTGGTTCAGGATGTCCAGCACCATCAGCTTCACCGCGTCCTTCTCGTCCGGGTCGGGGTACGGTTCGCTGCCCACCAGAATGTTCAGATCCTCCCCCTTGATGGCCTGCCACAGGGGTTCCTTGGCCTGCTTATCCGCCAGGTGGGGCAGCAGGTCGGGGATGGTCAGGAGGGGGTCGCCAGGCTCGCCGCCGATGACCACGTCCACCTTGGTGCCGTCCCGCTTCACCACCACGCCACGGAGGGACAGGGGGATGGAGACCCAATGGTACTTGCGGATGCCGCCGTAGTAGTGGGTTTTTAAAAGGGCGAACTCACTGTCCTCGATGAGGGGGTTGGGCTTCAAGTCCAGGCGGGGGGCGTCGATGTGGGCGGCGCCGATGTTCACGCCCTTGTCCAAAGATTCGGAGCCCATGACCGCCAGCATGATGGCCTTGTCTCGGTTGACCCGATAGATCTTATCCCCTGGTTTCAAGGCTTCCCCTCGGTGATAGGGGCGGTAGCCACGGGCTTCCGCCAGCTGGACGGTGTAACGGACGGCCTCCCGTTCGGTGCGGCTCTTGTCCAAAAAAGTCTTATATTCTTCGCAGTAGGCGTTCATCGCCGCCTTCTCTTCCGCAGACAGGCTGCGATAGCCATTCTCCCGCTTGTGCAGCAGGGCGTCGCTTCTCTTTGCGCTCATCAAAGGTTCCTCCTTTTCTGATTCACGGGTTCAGCACCTTGGTAAACAGCTCCACGGCACGGGCACGGAACGCCTCCTCGGTGCTGTCATTGGGCAGTACGTAGTCGCAATTTTCCTTGAAATAGCTCTCATCCTTCTGAGCCTTCACCCGATTCCAAGCGTATTCCTCGCTGATGCCCTCTCGCGCCATGATACGCTTGCAGCGCACCTCAGCAGGCGCAGTGATGGCCACCAGCACGTCGCACTCGTGGCGCACGTCGGACTCCAGCAGCCCGATGGCGTCGATGGCCACGCCGGCCTTGTGGTCGGCCTCCGCCTGCCTCATCCGGGCGTGGACTTCATCCTCCACAAAGCCCATGGTGATGGCGTTGAGCTGTGCCAGAGCGTCCGGGTTCTGGAATACCAGGTTGCCCAGCTTCTGCCGATCCAAACCGTCCGCGCAGAACACGTCCCCGAACCGTTCGGTCAGGGCGGTGCGCAGGGCTTGGCTGGTCTGGATGAGCTGGTGATAGATCACGTCGCAGTCCAAAATTTCCACGTTCATTTCCGCCAGCACGTTCAGCGCGCTGGTCTTGCCGGCGCCGGTGCCGCCAGTGATACCGATAATCTTCATAGGATGCTCTCTCTCTCGTTCCAAATTCACCACGTGGAACCCCGCCGCCTTCTTCAGCCGGTTCCCGATGGCCAGACCCAACCCGGTGTCGTCCGGGCACTGGGCATAGATCTCCGTCACGTCCGTGTGGTCAAACTCCCGCAGGGCGTCAAAGACCCGCCGCGCCTGCTCCGCCTTGTCCCCTTCTGCTCCCAGCGGGTGGGTCACGCAGTCGGGGAACAGTTTTACGTACTCGTCAAAGCAGATGACGCCGCCGCCGGGAGTGATGTGCGCCCGGATGTACGCCGCCGTCTCCGCGCCGTCGCCGGTGAGGACGGTGACCTTGGCGTGGGGGGCGTAGTGGCGGTACTTCATGCCTGGGGCACGGGGCTTTTCGCCGGGTTTCAGCTGACCGGTGACCGCGTGGTCAACGGAGATCTTCCCCACCACCGCTTCCAGGGCTTCCAAGGGCATGCCGCCGGGGCGGAGCAGCTGGGGCGGGGTGACGGTCAGGTCTAGGATGGTGGACTCCACCCCCACGGCGCAGGGGCCGCCGTCCACGATGGCGGGGATCTTGCCGTTCATGTCCTCCAGCACATCCTGGGCATTGGTGCAGCTGGGACGGCCGGAGGTGTTGGCGCTGGGGGCGGCGATGGGGACACCGGCGGCCTCGATGATGGCCAAGGTCACCGGGTGGTCGGGGCAGCGCACCCCCACCGTGTCCAGCCCACCCGTCGTCCGGTCGGGCACGTTGTCCTTCCGGGGCAGGATCATGGTCAGGGGGCCTGGCCAGAACTTTTGGGCCAGGTCATAGGCCGCCTGGGGCACGTCCACGCAGTAGCGCTCCAGCCAGTGGGCGCCGGGGACGTGGATGATAAGGGGGTTGTCCGAGGGACGCCCCTTGGCCTCGTAGATGGCGGCCACCGCCTGTTCGTTCAAGGCGTCCGCGCCCAGGCCGTAGACGGTCTCAGTGGGGATGGCCACCAGGCCGCCCTCCCGGATGACCTGGGCTGCCGCCTCGATCTCCGCCTCGTGTCCCTGGACGCAGGGGATGTTGTATACGTTGGTCTTCACTCTGTTTCACCAAGTTTTCTGTTTAGGTTTCGCTCATATTTTGCAGCTTTTCCGCCTGTTCCGCCGCCGTCAGGGCGTCGATGATCTCGTCCAGATCCCCGTTCATCACGTCGTCGATGCGATACAGGGTCAGGCCGATGCGATGGTCGGTGACGCGGCCCTGGGGGAAGTTGTAGGTGCGGATGCGCTCGTTGCGCATCCCGCTGCCCACCTGGCTGCGGCGCTGGGCGGCCACTTCGCTCTGCTGCTCCTCCACCTTCTGCTGGTACAGCCGGGAGCGGAGGACTTGCAGGGCTTTTTCCTTGTTTTGCAGCTGGCTCCGCTGATCCTGGCACTCCACCACCATACCGGTGGGCAGGTGGGTGATGCGGATGGCGGAGGAGGTCTTGTTGATGTGCTGTCCGCCGGCACCGGAGGAGCGGAAGGTGTCGATGCGCAGGTCGTCTCGGTTCAGCTCGAACTCCACGTCGTCCACCTCAGGCAGCACCGCCACGGTGACGGTGCTGGTGTGGACCCGCCCGCCGGATTCCGTCTCCGGCACCCGCTGGACCCGGTGGACGCCGCTCTCATATTTCATTCGGGCGTAAGCCCCCGCCCCGTCCAGGGCGAACACGGCCTCTTTCACGCCGCCCAGCTCGGTCTCGTTGGCGCTGATCTGCTCCTGCTTCCACCCCCGCTTCATGCCGTACATGCCGTACATCCGGCACAAAGAGTGGGCAAAAAGGGCGGCCTCTTCGCCGCCCACCCCGGCACGCACCTCGATGATGACGCTCTTGCCGTCGTCCGGGTCCTTGGGGATGAGGAGGGTCTGCAGCTGGCGCTCCAGCGCCTCCCGCCGTTTCTTCTCCTCATAGAACTCCTCCCCCGCCAGGCTCCGCAGCTCCGGGTCGTCGCTGTGCAGCAGCCCTTCCAGCTCGTCGCAGTTCTGGCGGCAGGCTTCCCACGTCCGGTAGGTGCTCACCACCTCTTCCAGCTCCTTCAGCTCCCGGTTCAGGCGGGCTGCTACTTTGGGGTCGTCGTAGGTCTCCGGCTGGTTCAGCTTCTCTTGGAGGATGCTGTAGTTCTCTTCCATTTGTTGGAGTTTTTCGAACATTTCGGCGCTCCTTTGTCATTCACATTCCTGGTCTTTTTTAACCGGCTCCCCCTCTGTCCAGCAGGAAGGATTTCACCAGCGCCGGTGCCTCTCTCGTATAGGAGAACAGCGTACTGGTCCACTCCGGCATAGGCGCGGACACGGTGCCGGCGTTCAGCCCACAGCGCTCCGCCAGCATCCGCACCCGTGTCAGGTGGAAGTTGTTGGAGACGATCATGACCCGGGTGTTGGCCAGGTCGTAGCCCAGAGACTGGAGCACCTTGGCGCTGTTCTCCAGGTTCTGATAGGTGTTGTAGGACGCATCCTCCTGGTGGATGCGAGCCTTGTCCACGCCGTGCGTTACCAGGTAGCTCTCCATGGCCTGTGCCTCGGTCTCCAGCTCGTTCTGCCCCTGGGCACCGCTGACGATGATGGGGAACTCCTCGTCCGGGTGGGCGTCGATGTAGTCCAGCGCCGCCTGGAGCCGTCGTTTCAGCACCGGGGACGGGCCGCTGTGGTAGACCTGGGCGCCCAGGACGATGAGGGCATCCCCGCTCTGATCCTTGCTGGAACGGCCGCCGGTGATGATGATGGCCTCCAGCACGCAGAACCCGGCCAACAGGATGGCCAGGCACGCGATGACGATACGAAAGAAGATGGATCTGGGTCGTTTTGCTTTTTTCATGGGTTACCCCTCCTCCAGCAACAAGGACAGCTCCTCCCACTGCTGGTACAGCTCTTCCAGCTGGGCTTCCAGCGCCGCCTGCTGCTCTGCGATCTCTTGCAGCTTCTGGTAATCGGAACCGCACCCTTCCATGGAATCCGCCAGCTCCTGGAGCTGGTTTTCCACCTTGGAGATCTCTTTTTCCACGCTGTTGCGCTTCTTTTCGGTCATTTTGGTGCCGCCAGGCTGCTTTTTTTGCTTTTTCTCTCGCTTCTCCTCTTTTTCCTGTTTCTTACTGTTCTGGGGCTTCAGCACGTTCTTCAGCTCTTCCTCCCGTGCCTTTTTGGCCAGCCACTGCTGGTAGTCCCCCTTGAAATCGGTGATCTTCCCGTCCTCCAACATCCAGATGCGGTTGGCGAACCGGTTGATGAAATATCGGTCATGGGACACGAAGAGCAGCGCCCCATCAAAGTTTTCCACCGCCTCTTCGATCCACTCTCGGGACGCGATGTCCAGGTGGTTGGTGGGCTCGTCCAGCACCAAAAAGTTGATGCGCTCATCCATGAGCATACACAGCTTGAGCCGGGAACGCTCGCCGCCGGACAGGGTGTTGACGGGCTTGAACACGTCCTCCCCCTGGAACCGGAAGGCGCCCAGCCGATCTCGTGCCTCCTGGGCGGAGCAACCCTGCTCCCACAGCATGGTGTCCAGCAACGTCCGCTCCGGGTCCTCGAACTGGACGATCTGAGGCAGGCAGCCCTTGCGGACGGTGGGGCCGTAATGCACCCACCCCTTGTCGGGCAGCTCGTCCCCCAGCAGGATTTTCAAAAAGGTGGTCTTGCCGGTGCCGTTGTCCCCCAGCAGGGCGATGCGCTCGCCGCCGTGGGCTTCCAGGCTCACATGGTCAAAGAGGGTGCGTCCGCCGAAGGACTTGCTCACGTCCTCCACGGTGAACAGCTCGTCCCCGTTGAACTCCCAGCTGGAGAACTGCATTTTCAGCGCCCGCTCCTTGGCCATGGGACGCTCGGTGCTGCGCAGGCGCTCGATGCGCTTTTCCATGGCGAAAGCAGTCTTGTGCATCTTCTCCGTGCCCCGCTGGTGCATGACTGTAGCCACAGCGGTGAGCTGGGCGATCTTGGCCTGCTCCTTCTCGTACTGCTTGAGCTGCTCCCGATAGCGCTTCTCCTTCTCTACGGCGTAGAAGCTATAGTTGCCGGCATAGAACTCCGCCTTGCCCCGGTTGATCTCGATGACCCGAGTGACCACCTGATCCAGGAAGTACCGGTCATGGGAGATGGTCAGGACGGTGCCGGGAAAGCTTTTCAGATAGCCTTCCAGCCACTCCACCGCGTGGAGATCCAAGTGGTTGGTGGGCTCGTCCAGCAGCAGGATGTCGGTGTCCTCCAAAATGAGGCGACCCAGATTCACCCGGGTCTGCTCGCCGCCGGACAGGGAGGCGAAGGGCTGCTGGCGCATGGCGTCGGGGATGCCCAGGCCGTTGCAGACCTTGTTCACCTGCACCGCCGTGTCATAGCCTCCGGCCAGCTCGAAGTCGGTGTTGAGCTTGTCGTACCGCTCCAGCACCGTCCGGCTGGCGTCGCCGCCCGCCATCTGCTCCTCCAGCTCCTTCATCTCTTTCTCGATGCGCCGCACCCGCTGGAAGGCGGTCTCCAAGACCGCCTCCACGGTGTAGCCCTCTGGGTAGACGGGTATCTGGGAGATGAGCCCCATCCGGCGGCCGGGTGCGATGGAGACTTCCCCCTCGTCGTAGTCCAGCTCGCCGGTGAGGATCTTAAAGAGGGTGCTCTTGCCGCTGCCGTTCTTGCCCAGCAGGCCCACCCGCTCGCCTTGGTTGATGTGGAAGGTCAGGCCGTCCAGGATGTTGTCCCCGATGGTAAACGCTTTGACTAGGTTGGTTACGGAAAATTCGATCATGGCCGCCTGCTCCCTTTCTCTTTATCCTTCTGGACGGATCTCCTTGATATACTCCACCAGCTCCTCCATGGCCATCCCGCGGGAGGCCTTACAGAGGACGGTGGTGTTCTTGCGGATGACCTGATCCAGCACTGCTTTTGCTTCCTCTTTGGTGGGGCGATAGTAGCACTCCACCTTGCCGCCCGCCTGGGCGGCGTTGTAGATGTTCTCCGCCAGGGTACCCACTGCCACCAGGCAGTCGATGCCGCAGGAGACCACGAATTTGCCCACGCTCTCATGGAGGGCAGGCCCCAGGTCGCCCAGCTCCAGCATATCCCCCAGGACAGCCACCTTGTAGTCGCCGTCGAACTTGGACAGCACCTCCAGCGCCGCCCGCATGGACTGGGGGTTGGCGTTGTAGGTGTCGTTGAGGACGGTGACGCCGTCGCCGCAGCGGACGGTGTCCATGCGCATCTTGGAGTTGACGAAGTGCAGGACGCCTTCCGCGATCTCCTCCTGGGTCATCCCCAGCCACTGCCCTACGGCAGCTGCCGCCAGGGTGGGGTAGATCATGTAGCGCCCGATGCCGGGGATGGTCTGCTGCCAGGTGCCGTGGGGGGTGACGGTCTCCATGACCATGTGGTCGCTGAAGTTCTCGTCCAGACCCTTGCACTGGTAGTCGTTGCCGTCGTTCTGGCCGTACCAGAGGATGGACTGGTTCAGCTTCCCGTCCAGGCTGCGCAGGAGGGGGTCGTCGCCGTTCAGGATGGCCAGCCCCTTCTCCTTCATGCCGTGGAACACCTCCGCTTTGGCCATCAGGGTGTTCTCCCGGCTGCCCAGGTTCTCGATGTGGGCGTCGCCGATGTTGGTGATGATAGCGGCATCCGGGCGGGCGATGCGGGTGAGGTAGTCGATCTCGCCCACGTGGTTCATGCCCATCTCCACCACTGCCACCTGATGCTCGCGGCTGAGGCGGAAGAGGGTCTTGGGGACGCCGATGTTGTTGTTGAAGTTGCCGTCGGTCTTGAGGGTGCGGAACTTCTGGCTCAGCACGGCGGCGGTCATATCCTTACAGGTGGTCTTGCCCACGCTGCCGGTGACGGCGATGATCTTGACATCAAACTTGCTGCGATAGTAGGCCGCCAGGTCGCCCAGGGCCAGCATGGTGTCCGGCACCAGCACGTAGAACTTATCCGGCCGATAGTCTGCCAGCTCGTGGTCGGTGAGGGTGCCTACGGCGCCATTTTCCAGGGACTTGCCGATGTAGGCGTGGCCGTCGAACCGCTCGCCCACCAGGGGGACAAACAGGGCACCCTCGGTCATGGCGCGGCTGTCGGTATCCACCGAGCCGATCTGGGTGTCCAAGTCCACCAGAGTGCCCAGCAGGGTGCCGCCGGTGGCCTGCAAAATCTCACGCAATGTCATTGCTTCCATACTTGTTGAATCCTTCCTTCTCTCTGTCCCCAACCGGGGCGTTCCGTCACTGCTGCTTGCGCAGCTTCATGGAGACATTCACGATGGTCTCGCACAGCTCGTCGTAGCTGATGCCCACCACCGCCGCCTCCTGAGGCACCAGGCTGGTGGGGGTCATACCGGGGAGGGTGTTGATCTCCAGGAACCAGGGGGTGCCGCTCTCGTCCACGATGAAGTCCGCTCTGGAGTAGACGGACAGCCCCAGGGCGTCAAAGACGGTCTTGGTGTCCTGTGCCAGCCGCGCTTCCCACTCGGGTGGGATAGGTGCGGGCGTAATTTCTTCCGCTGCACCGGGCTGGTACTTGTTCTCGTAGTCGTAGAACCCGCTCTTGGGGATGATCTCGATGGAGGGCAGCGCCCGATCCACCAGGTACCCCACCTGAATCTCCCGGCCGGACACGTACTGCTCCAGCACCACCGTGCTGCTGCCCATGTCCAGGCACTGCTCCAACGCCGCCGTCAGCTCCGCCGGGTCGTGGGCGATGGAGACGCCGATGGAGGAGCCGCCCATGAGGGGTTTGACCACCACGGGGAGGGCGGTCTCGCTCACCAGGGCGGGAATGTCCCCCTGGGTGTAGGTGACCCGCTTCCACTGGGGGGTGTGGATGCCCAGGGGAGCGACCAGCCGTTTGGTCAGGTCTTTATCCATGGCGATGGCGCTGCTCAGGTAGTTCGCCCCGGTGAAGGGGATGCCGAAGGCTTCCAGGGTGGCCTGGACGCGGCCGTCCTCGCCGCAGTTGCCGTGGAGGGCCAGGAACACGATGTCCGCCTGCTGGCACAGCTCCAGCACGCCTACGCCGAAGTAGCTCTCGCTCTGCCACTGGCGTTCTGCTTTGATCTTCTTCAAATCCGGTGCCTCGCGGGAGACCTTCTTCCAAGCCTCGGGCACGGGGGCGTCAAAGAGGGCTTCCATGGTACCGTCGTACCCTTCCAAGCCCATATAGAGATCCACTAATGCCACACGATGCCCTTTTCTCCGCAGCGCCTCGGTAATCAAGGTGCCGGAAGAGAGGGAGACGTTCCGTTCGTCACTGAGGCCACCGGCCAATACAACAATCTTCATTATTTTGCGCTCCTTATTTGCAGTCAAAAACTTACACATACGCATACATATTGCAGTATAGCACAACTCCTGCCCCGATACAACCAGAAACCGTCCGCCGGATTTGCACCCTATGGAATTGCGCCCCTGGGGGCAATCTGATATAATAAGGTATCCTCAACCCTTCGCCGTTAGAAAGGACGCGATCGACATGAAAACTGCTCTGATCCAAATGCGCACCGTGCTGGACAAAGCCCAGAACGTGGCAGACGCTGTGGCGCAGATCGCCGCGGCGGCAGGACAGGGGGCAGACCTGGCGGTATTGCCGGAGATGTTCTGCTGTCCCTATCAACATAAGTATTTCCGCCCCTACTCCGAGCCCGCCGGCGGCCCGGTCTGGCAGGCGCTTTCTGACGCCGCCCGTACCAACCACATCTGGGTGGTGGGCGGCACCTTCCCCGAGCTGGACGGGGAGAAGCTGTACAACACCTGCTTCGTCTTCGACCGGGAGGGCAACCAGGTGGCGCGCCATCGCAAAATTCATCTCTTCGACGCCGCCGTCAACGACGGCCCCCACTTCCAGGAGTCCGCCACCCTCTCCCCCGGCGACCAGCTCACCCTGTTCGACACCGAGTTCGGCAAGATTGGCGTCTGCGTCTGCTTCGACATCCGGTTCCCCGAGCTCTTTTTGCTGATGTCCAAGGCAGGCGCCCAGGCGGTCATCGTCCCCGCAGCCTTCAGCCTGGCCACCGGCTCCGCCCACTGGGAGCTGCTCCTGCGCAGCCGTGCCATGGACGCCCAGCTGTTCACCGCCGGCGTCTGTCCCGCCCGGAACGAGAAGGGCTACATCGCCTACGGCCACTCCCTGGCCTGCTCCCCCTGGGGCGAAGTGCTGGCTGAGGCAGACTATGACCCGGAGATGCTCTTGGTGCAGATGGACTTCGCCAAGCTCCAGGACGCCCGCAACCAGCTCCCCCTCTTCCCTGCCCGTCGGGATGACCTGTACGAGCTGAAGTGGCTCAAATGACCGCCATGCCCAAGACGGACACCCGCATCCGTCCCATCACCCCTGAGGACGACCCCCGCATCGCAGCCATCATCCGTGCCAACCTGGAGGAACGTCACCTGGACATCCCTGGCACAGCCTATTTCGACCCGGAGCTGGATCATCTGAGCCAGTATTACCACGCCAAACCGGAACAGCGCCTCTATCTCATCGCAGAGGACGAGACCGGACAGGTGCTGGGCGGCGTAGGCGTTGCGGAGTTCGCCGTGTGGGAAGGCGCGGGAGAGATTCAAAAACTCTACCTGTCCGACCGGGCCAAGGGACGTGGGCTGGGTCGCCTTCTGATGGAGCAGGCCGAGTCCTTCGCCCGACAGGCCGGCTACGCCCGCCTCTACCTGGAGACCCACTCCTCCCTGGAGGCTGCCATCGGCCTGTATGAGCGGTTGGGGTTCCTGGCCATGCCCAAACCCGACTGGGTGCTCCACGGCACCATGGACTGCTTCTATCAGAAGCCCCTCTGACCGAAAAAAGAAACGCATCCGTAGGAATCCGCTCCTATGGATGCGTTTTTTGTCGCTCATTTCCCACCGGCCAAGCGGTTTTCCGCTTCCGCCAGCAGGGTTTCTCTGGTGTTGTCCAGCGTCCCGTCCAGCACATCCTGGAACAGCTGTTCGAGTAACGCTCCCATGGGCACGCCAGGCTTCATGCCCAGGGCGATGAGGTCCCGTCCGCCGATGGCCAGATCCCGCCGTTGGAAACAGGCATCCGTCGCCCGGAGGGCGTCCACCATGGCATAGCCCACCAGCAGCTGCTCCATCTTCCCCGGCACCGTCTCCGGCGCTTGGGCTTTGATGTCCGCCTCCGCCACCAACAGCAGCTGCCGCAGGCGTTCCTCTCCCAGCTGCTCCAACAGCCGCAGGGTGGAACGACGATTGAACTGCCGCACCCGGTCGTGCCACGCCACCAGGGTCACCACCGCGTCTGACGTCTCCCGGTCGCACCGGAGGCGGGTCAGGATCTCCCGCGCCATCTGGGCGCTGACGGCGCTGTGGCCGTTGCAGTGGCCTTCGCCCTGCTCGTCCAGGGTGAAGGTGGCCGGTTTGCCCATGTCGTGGAAGAGCATGGCCAGGCGCAAGGTGGGGTCGGGGGCGATGTTGGCCATGGCGTGGAGGGTGTGCTCCCAGACGTCATAGCAGTGGTGGGGGTTCTTCTGGTCGAAATCGAACATAGGGGCAAGCTCCGGCAAAAAGACGGTCAGAATGTCCCGGTGGGTGCGGAGCAGGTCGGCCATGCCGTCGCCCACGAGGATGCCCTTCAGCTCGGAGAAGATGCGTTCTTTCGCGATGTAGTCCAGCAGATGTTTGCACCGGTGCAGCGCCTGAGCGGTCTCCTCCTCGATGGGGAACCCGTACCGCGCCCCAAAGCGCAGGGCCCGCAAAATACGCAGACCGTCCTCCCGGAACCGCTCCTCCGGCACGCCCACGCAGCGGATGAGGCCGCTTTTTAAATCCTCCTGGCCGCCGAACCAGTCCACCACGCCGGTGTCCGGGTGGTAGGCCATGGCGTTGATGGTGAAATCCCGTCGCGCCAGGTCCTCTTTGATGTTGCTCACAAAGCGCACCGCATCCGGGTGCCGGTGGTCGCTGTAGCCCCCCTCCGTCCGGAAGGTGGTGATCTCGTACCCCTCCCCCTCCCAGCGCAGCAATACCGTGCCGTGCTGGATGCCGGTCTTGTACACGTTGTGCGCCGGGAAGCTGGCGATGACCTGCTCCGGCAGCGCCGACGTGCAGATGTCCCAGTCATGAGGCTCCCGCCCCAGCAGGGCGTCCCGGACGCAGCCGCCCACCACGTAGGCTTCGTGGCCCGCCCGGTTCAGCTGTCGCAGGATGTCCGCCACCGGTTGGGGCAGTCGGACGGCGGACAGGTCAGTGCTCCGTGACATCATGCCACCACTCCTTCCACTCCGTCCCCAGGCTCTTCTCAGTGCAGGTGACGGTGCACACCGCCTTCACGTCCCCGGCCTGGACGGTGATCTTGCATTTGCCCGGTTTCAGGGCGGTGACCACGCCGTCCTTCACCTTGGCCACCTTGGGCTTGGAGCTCTTCCAGGTCACGTTCCCACTCCAGTTGGTGGGCGACGTCTCCGCCTGCAAGATGGTCATCGCGCCCACCTCCAAGGTCACGCTGGAGCGATCCAGCCGGACGGAGGAGGCGGTGACGCCGCCGCAGGAGACCGTACAAGTCGCCTTCTGCTTGTCCGCCTTGGCCGTGATGGTACACTTCCCCGGCGCCACCCAGGTCACCAGCCCGTCGGAGACCGTGGCCACGTTGGGGTCGCTGGACGTCCACTCCACCGTGCCCGCCCAGGTCTTGGGGGTGACGGTGGGGGTGACGGTGGCGTACTGGTTGCCGTTTAAGTAGAGCTCTTTGCTGCTGAGCTGGATTTTGTTCGCCTTCACCGGGTTGACGATGACCAGCCCCCGCGCCTCTGCCCGGTTGCCTGCCTGGTCGGTGACGGTGTAGATGGCGGTGTAGCTGCCCACCTGCTTGTGGTTCACATAGATGTCGCTGACCTCCACCGCGTCGGTCAGGTCGCCGTCCACGGCGTCCACCGCTTTGATGGCCTTTTTGTAGTCGATGTCCTTGCCCACCGTGGTCTTGATGGTCTTCACCGTCAGCTCCGGCGGCGTCTTGTCCTCTGCCGTCACCGTCACCGTCTCTTGGGTGCGGTTGCCCTTGGCGTCCACCGCCTCCACGGTGACGGGGAAGGTGCCGGTCTTGCGGAAGGTGATGCTCTTGCCGTCCTGGGACAGGTCGCCGTCGCCGGAGAGGGTCAGTTCAAAGCTGCTCCGATCCGCCACCCGCGCCACCAGCTCTTCCACCGTGACCGCCTTGCCGCACTCCACCTGATAGGTCGCCACCGTGGTCAGCTCCGGCGGCTGCCGGTCGCTGAGCAGGAACCACCCGCCCAGACCCAGCAGGATCACCACCAGGACGGCCACCACGATGAGGATGCTCTTTCTCTGTTTCATATGCGCCTCACTCTGTCTGAAAGTCGAAATTTGGGTCGTATTTCCGTCCATTATAGCACATTTGACACCTCTTGTTCAATCGGCCGCATTTTTCCAGCGGTTGCGTTTTCCGCCCGGCGTGGTACAATGGGGGAAAAACACCCACAGGAGGGACGCGCAATGCATTGGTACACCATCCAGGAGACCCTGACCCACACCGACCACCCGCCCCAGCCGGAGACCCCAGCGGTGGTGCTGCTGACGTCGGCGGAGTTGGATCACCACCCCACCCTGCCCGGTCTGGAGACCGTCCTGCTCCACACCCCCTCCGCCCAGGACGCCAAGGTGTGCAAGGCGGACGTGCGGTGGGACTGCCTGTCCGGCACCCTGGCCCTGCCCCGGCAGGGGAAAGATGAAGTACGCACCACCTACGGCTACCTGGTCGCCCAGAACCGGGTGGTGCTGGTGGACGACGGGGACACGGTGCCCGGTCTGCTCCGGCACATCGCCCGGGAGAAGCGACCAATGAAGGGCAGCGTGGGCCGGTTCGTGTACGCCTTCTTCAACCAGCTCATCGCCCGGGACCTGCACCACCTGGAGGAGATCGAGGACCGTGCCCAGGCGCTGGAGGATCAGGTGCTGAACAACCAGCTCAAGGAGTTCACCGCCCCCATGACCGCCCTGCGGAAGGAGTCCACCGCATGGTTCCGCTACTACGCCCAGCTGGACGACGTGGCCTGTGAGCTGCGCAAGAACGACAACCGCTTCTTCTCCCAGGAAGAGGCGATGCTGTTCCAGATGTTCGAGGATCGGGTCATCCGCCTGCGGGAGGAGTCCCAGTTATTGCGGGAGTATTGCGCCCAGATCCAGAATATGTTCCAGGCGGAGATCGGCATCCGCCAGAACCACATCATGCAGATCCTCACCATCGTCACCACCATCTTCCTCCCCCTCTCCCTGCTGGTGGGCTGGTACGGGATGAACTTTCAGGGGATGCCCGAGCTGAGCTGGAAGTACGGCTACCCGGCGGTCATCGGGGTCAGCGTGCTCTTCGTCATCCTGAGCTT
>CAKTHW010000008.1 GCA_934565425.1 uncultured Oscillospiraceae bacterium | reverse complement strand
GCTTTTCAGCACTTTCACTGTTCCGAAGCGTTGTTTGCAGCTCTTCGTTGGCTGTGATTAGGATTCTAGCACCTTTTTTCCCGGTTGTCAATAGAAAAGTAAAGAACTTTTTCATATGTTTTTTCTATGAAAACTAATATGCCTTGCATGATAAAAATCGCAATCCTGCAAAATCACGCCGCGAATCCTCCAGTTTCCGGATTTACATCCGTCATTTCACAAATCATTTTCGTCACTTTGACAACACTTTCACAAAACATTTTCCATCCGTTGCTTTCCGCGCACACCCACCCCACAAAAGGCAGTCCCACCGGGGACATCACCCAAAATCATCCATCCCCCCTGAGAGAGAGATAGCGAAAAAACAGATAGCGATAGCGAAAATTTTTTTACCCGCCTACAAAAAAGAAACGCCGGATCACCGGCGTTCCCCACATCTACCTTGTCCTGACGGAACTGCCTTACAAGAAACGACCACGAGGCAGTCCCTTCCAAAGGCCACTTCAAAAATAGAAAGCGATGAGAACCTCATGTGAAATCCCCATCGCTTTCATTGACTACGTTCCATATTCAATTTGGCATCCTCCAAATCTGCCCGCACCTCACGCGTGGGCTTTCACTTTCACCACCGCCATCTCTCTGGCGTGCATCCGCTCTTCCATCAGCTCGGTGATCAACAGACCGATCTGACCGACGATGACCATACCCGGCAACATAACTGACATCAAAATACCTGCGTGCAACATTGTAATCTCTCCTTACTGATCTATCATTTGGTTTGTTCACTTCGCCGAATCACAGCCGCGTCCCTATTTTGAAACCCACTCTCTATTTCTTGCAAATCACAGCAAATCACGTATTTTGTCCTTCACCGGAACACACATCCATGTTTTGCTCTTTTCTACAAATCCGCGCCGCTGTTTTTCAGCACTTTTACGGTTTGTCAGCTCTTTTCAACTGACTATAGTAGAATTGTAGCACTTGCGCACCCACTTGTCAATGCACCAGAAACAACTTTCCTATGGGACTTTTTCATAAAAACAGCATCATTTTGCAATAACAAACTATATATCCTGCATTTCTGCAAAAAAAGACGGCAGAACCTTTTCGTTCTGCCGTCTCATTTTGACTCATTTTCGTCAGTTCGCCAACTTTTTCACAAAGCGCTTCACGATATACTCGTTGGCCTCCCGCTCCTCCACGTCAGGCAGCGGTGCCAGCGACCCGTCGCCGCACTTCCGCTCCAGCGCCTGCCGCAGGAGCAGGTCGCAGACCTGGGGGTTCTTGGGCAGCAGCGGCCCGTGGAGATAGGTGCCCACCACATTCTTGTAGCGCACCCCTTCGTGGCCGTCTTGCCCGTTGTTGCCGTAGCCGAACAGCACCTTCCCCAAGGGCTGGTTGTCGTTGATATACGTCCGCCCGCCGTGGTTCTCAAAGCCCACGATGGGGGTGTCCAGCTCCGGACTGTCCAGCACCACATTGGAGATGAGCCGAGGACTGCCCTGTTCCGTGTACAAGTCCACCAGCGACAGACCTTCCATCCGCCCCTGGTCGGTGTCATAGTAGTGACCCAGCAGCTGATAGCCGCCGCACACGGCGATGACCGTGCCGCCGTCCTCCACGTAGGCTTTGAAATCCTTCTGAATGGACTGCAATTTCTGGCAGACGATCATCTGCTCTCGGTCGGAGCCGCCGCCCAGCAGCACGATGTCCAGCTCCTGGAAGGGGATGTGGTCCTCCAGCATGAACTCCCGCACTTCCGCCTCCATGTCGCGCCATTCCAGCCGCTTCCGCAAACACTGAATGTTCCCCCGGTCGCCGTACAGGTTCAGCAGATCCGGGTACAGATGTCCGATGGTCAGTTTCATGCCTCTCCCTCCTTCTGCTCCGCCATCTGCATCAGCGCCCGACGGGTGGGGTCAAGAGCGGTGTAGTTCACCAGCACATACAGGTTCCCGCAGCCGTCCTGGAGGCGCTTTTCGATGGCCGTCTTGATGTTCTCCTCCAGCATGGAGGGGATGTCCGTGTACTTCAGCCGCAGGCGCATATCCTGGGCCCGGATGCCGCTGGCCGTGATGGAACGAATTTGTTTCGCCGCCAGCCGGTCAAAGTCCACGTCCCACAGCCAGGACACGTCCGCCCCGTCCTGGGCGTTGTCGTTGATGGCGATGATGAGATCTTTTTCCCTGTCATCCTCAAAGACCACCGACAGGTTCTGGTTGAAGCCGGTAGGGTTCTTGGCCAGGCTCAGGAACACCGGACAGCCGTCGATGATGAATCGCTCGTTCCGGCCGTTTTCGGTCTGGAAGCTGGTCAGCACCTCCTGGAAATGGGGCAGCGGGATGTCCGCACTGGCAGCGGCGGCGTAGACCGCCAAAATGTTGTAAATGTTATAAAAACCCCGGAAACCAGAGGTCACCGCCTGCCCATTGATGGCAAAAGACAGCCCGTTCTTCATCTCCACCTGGGAGCCGTTGAAGTCGATCTTGGGTCGGGTGAACCCACAGTTGGGGCAGTGATAGCTGCCCAGCTGGCTGTAATGGTAGAAGTCGTAGTGGAGCCGGGTGCCGCACTGCTTGCAGAAGGTGCCCTCCCGAATCTCATGGTTGTCCGGCTTGTCAAAGACCTGTTCCTCCACGCCGTAGGTCACATAGGGGTGTCCGCTGTGGACGGCCAAGGAGGCGGCCAGAGCGTCATCGGCGTTGACCACCAAGGTCATGTTGGGCGCCAGCTCGATGCCCTGCTGGAGCAAGTCCATGGTGATGTCCAGCTCGCCGTAGCGATCCAGCTGATCGCGGAACAGGTTGGTCAGCACCATGGTGTCCGGCTGGAAGAATTTCAGCACCCGTCGGGCGGACGCCTCGTCCACCTCCAGACAGGCGTATTCCGCATCGAATTTCCCCACCCAGTTGGCCGCCAGCGCCAAGGCGGTGGCCACGCCGGGGAGCATATTGGAGCCGGTGTGGTTGCACACCACCGTGTGTCCCTCCCGTTCCAGGGCGGCGCAGAGGAGATTGTTGGTGGTGGTCTTGCCGTTGGTGCCGCAGACCACGAAGGTGTGCTTGTGGATGCCGCCAATGAGGTGGCGGATGATGGCCGGATCAATCTTCAGCGCCACGCGGCCAGGGAAGGTCTCCCCATGGGTACCCTTCAATTTGCAGGCCAGCCGAGCAGCCTTGGCCGCCCAGATGGCAAGGATGGTTCGTATCTTCACGTTCTTTCCCTCTTATCTGGTCAGATTCCGCCCCAACAGGAGCGTTCGGTTCTGATAGCAGTTTACCAGGAAAGCGGTGGCATTGCACGAAGAAATTTTTAAATTTTTCGAGAATATGAAAAAACCACCCAGGGTAATGCCCTGAGTGGCTGTGATGGTCTGATATTACAGATAAGTGACGATATCAGAAGCAGGCTTCCGCGGCGGCATCTTGTTGTCCCCTGCGGGATAGCCGATGGCGATCATGCCAGTGACAGTCTGGCCTTCGGGCAGGTCGATGAGCTTTGCCAGGATGTCTTCATCGAAGACGCCCATGATGACAGTGCCCAAGCCCATGTCCTTGGCTGCCAGGCACAGGGTCTGTGCGGAGATGCCCGCGTCATACATGGCCCAGGTATCACCCTTGGAGGTGTCCACACTGCCGTCGGGGCTGTGGCCGGAGATGCTGTTGATGGTGCTCTGGATGAGCAGGACGGGGCAGCGAGAGATGGTCTTCTGGTTCAGCGCGAACCCCAGAACGGCCTCGTCAGCGATCTTTGCCTTCAGCTCGGCGCTCTCCACCACGGTGTAGCGGACGGACTGGGTGTTCTTCCAAGAGGGGGCGTAGGTGACGGCGTCAAAGATGGCGTCCAGGACTTCTCTGGTCACCGGCTGGTCAGAATATTTCCGCACACTGCGGCGGGTCTTGATGCACTGTAATGCTTCCATATCGTTCATTCCTTTCTTACGTCCACTGGATCATTCGGGAAAAATCTCTACGCTCAATATAGCCATTCCCGTCCAAAAAGTCAACCTATTTTCCCCCATTTCCCCTCGTTCTTTTTTTCCGGCACAGTGCTGTCTTTTCCCCACTTCCCTTGTTCATTTCTCCAAAAATGCAGACGGAGGGAAAGTGCCTATTGACTTCCACCAGTGTTTAGGCATTATAATAAGATGGAATTTAATGATGATGGGTTACGGGTTTTCCCCGTGACCTGCTGATTTTCTGATATTTCGATTCTATTTGTATGGAGGTGCCCTTATGAGCCGTACCGTTTTAATCCTCTCTTCCAGCCCCCGCATCGGCGGCAACAGCGACCAGCTCTGTGATTCTCTGGCATCGGGCGTCACATCCGCTGGCAACAAGGTCATCCAACTCCACGTCAGCAAGATGAAGATCTCCCCCTGCATTGCCTGCGAGTACTGTCATGAGAAGAGCGAAGGCGTGTGTGTATTCCAGGACGACATGGAAAAGATCTGGGAAGCCATGGAACAGGCGGATTCCCTGGTCCTGGCCTCGCCCATCTACTTCTTCGACTGCTGCGCCCAGTTGAAGCTGGTCATCGACCGCCTCTACTCCCGCTACGAGCAGATGCACCTGGAGACCGGCGCCATGCTCCTGACCTGCGCGGCGGATGAGAACGTGGCAGAGTCTGCCAAGATCATGTTCCGCAAGCTGGCCGAGTGCATGGGCTTTGAGAACAAGGGCATCATCTGCGCCACCAACGTCTGGGCAGCCGGCGAGATCAGCAACCGCACCGTCCTGCGGGACGCCTACAACCTGGGCAAGCTGCTGTAAGACAAGCCTGAACCAACGCAAGCAAAAAGCATCCGAACCATCGGATGCTTTTTCTTTTTGTTCACCCTCGGCTCCAATCCATCTGATACGCCCACGCTCCGGTCTCCGGGTCTCTTTCCGCTGCGGTGATGGCGAACTGATGCCGCAGATAGAGGTGCAAAGCGGACGGGTTCTCCTGATAGACGGACAGGCACAGCCTGTCCCGTCTCTCCTGTGCCTTCCGGAGCAGCGCACTGCCCAACCCAGCACCCCGATGCGCCCGGGCGACGAACACCCCTGCCACCCACTCCTCCATCAGCCCGATAAACCCCACCACCTGGCCGTGCACTTCCGCCACGTACACCTCTGCCTGCGGCAGCAGCTGTGCCGTCAAAGGGTAGTTCCGCCGCCAGTAGTCAGCGGAGACGAAGGGATGGGCGTCCAGATTCCCCTGGAGCCAGATGGACAGGACGGTGTCCAGGTCTTGCGGGTGATAAGCACGGATCATGATGTGTTCCTCCAATCGATAGGAAGTCTCGGCGCCCCACCCAAGACGGTGGCAGCACCTGAAAAATAGTACCACCCCAGGCTCACTTGTGCAAAAGGAGCTGTCGCCGCAAGGCGACTGAGGGATTGGCGGACTGGTAGGGTAAATCGAAAGAACCACGCAACGCAGAGATAGGCGTTGTGTGGTTCTTCTATTGTAATGTTCTACTATAAGGGAGAACCCCCGGCGAGGGTTCTCCCTCTTTTCAGCAAAGCTGAAAATTCACCCTCTCCTGCGCTTTTGAAGCACAGGGGAGTTTCGCTGACTGCGGTCAGCGACCAGGGGCTTTGCCCCTGGACCCCAGTTACCTTTTTCGTGAAAAAGGTAACCCAAAAAGCTTAATGCGCCCTGCGGGGCTTGATTCTTAGAAGGATATAGCACAAAAGGAGGGATTTTTTGATCTGTTACATTGACCGAGCGGAGCTGGGGGATGTGGAGGCGCTGGAGCCGGCGGTACTGCTCTATCTGATTCAGAAGGCAGAGCAGGCCAACGGGCGCTACACCCGGCTGGAGCGCTACTATCGCGGGGACTATGCCCTGCTCTATCCCCGGCCGGAGACGGATGAGGTACGGGTGTACATCAACTACGCCAAGTATGTGGTGGACATTGCGTTGGGGTACTATCTGGGACAGCCCGTCAAGTATGACCACAACACGACCCGCCGTGGAGCGGCGCTGCCGGGGTGGCAGGAGGAGGGGCTTCCTGTGGGAGAGAGCGCCATTGACTTGGCACCCCTGCTGCGATGCTATGACAGCCAGCACATCAGCCAGACGGATTTGGAGATCGGCCGGAGCATGGGTGTGATGGGGGAAGGGGTGGAGCTGTGCTATGCCTCCAGTGACGCTCATCCCCAGCCCAAAAGTGCGGCCATCGACCCGCGGAACGGGATTTTGGTGTGTGACACCACGGTGGAGCATCGCAAGCTCTGCGCGCTGGTCTGGGAGAAGCGGGAGACCACCCAGCGGGTGCCCTATTATGCGCTGACACTGTACACCGACCGGACGGAGCGGGACTATCGCAGCGACAGCTTGAAGAACGCCATCTTCCATCAGGTGGGCGAGACCCGGGAGCATTTCTTTGGGGCGGTGCCGGTCATCGCCTATGGGAACAACCGGGAGCGGCAGGGGGATTTTGAACAGATCACCAGTCTCATCGACGCTTACAACGGCTTGATGAGCAGTCGTTTGACCGACAAGAAGAAGTTCGTTGATGCACTGCTGGTGTTTTTTGGCATGACCCTCCGGGATGGCGATGAGGAAAAGCTGGCGCGGGAGAAGTTTTTGGATGGGGCGCCCTTGGACGCTCGGGCGGAGTACATTCAGAAGACCTTTGACGAGCAGAGTGTGCAGGTGCTGGCCGATGCGCTGGTGCGGGAGATGCACAAGATGACGCTGACGGTGGACATGAGCGACGAGAAGTTCGCGGGGAATAGCTCTGGACAGGCGCTCAAGCTGAAATTGCTGACCATGGATCTGCTGGTCAAGGGCAAGATGCGGCAGATGGAACAGGGGCTGAAGGAACGGTTCCAGCTCTATAACCGCTGGCTGGTCACCATGGGTGAGATGAAGCCGGTGGGGGTAGAGGATGTGGACGTGGTGTTCACGGTGGATCTGCCGGTGAATGAGGCGGAAGTGGTGGATATGGTCACCAGCCTGCAGGGGATCGTGGATGACCAGACCCTGCTCAGTCAGCTCTGGTTTGTGTCCGACCCGAAAGAGGCAGTGGACAACCTTCGGCGACAGAAGGCGCTGGAGGGCAGTCCGGAGCAGTGAAGTATTTGGAGGTGTGATATGGCCAGAAAGGACCGAGAAAATTTGGAACAGCTGATGGCATCCAATCCCAAGCTCCAGGAACAGCTGGAGGAACGCATTGCCGCCGCGGTGGCGGAGGCCCGTGCTGCGTGGGAGGCGGAGCAGGAGGCACCGGAAGAGGAGGTTGCAGAACCTTCCGAACCGGAGGAAGCCCGTCGGCTGGCGGAGGAACGGGAGGCGCTGGAGGCGGAGAAGGCCGCCTTTGCCCGGCAGCGGATGGAAGTGGCGGTAGGGCAGGAGCTGTGCAAGCGCAATCTGCCTGCTGCCTTCGCCCCGTGGCTGGCGGGGGAGACGGCGGAGGAATCCGCTCAGCGGCTGGACACCTTTGAGGTGCTGTTCCAGGAGGCCATCGCCCAGGCGGTGACCAGTCGGATGCGTGGTTCCGGCGCGCCCAAGGCGCCGGAGACGGCCAGAGGCTACAGCTGGCAGGAGCTGCGCAACATGACCCATCAGGAGATCAACGCCAACTGGACGGCGATCCAGAAGGCGTTGGAATCTGGCGGCTGAGGTCGCTGGAAGATAATTTTACACACGAAAGGAAGGAATCAAGATGGCATTTAGCAACTTTATCCCTGAAATCTGGTCCGCAAGACTGCTGGAGCACATGGACAAGGTTCATGTGTACGCAAATCTGATGAACCGGGACTATGAGGGGGACATCAAGGCCTACGGCGACACTGTCCACATCAACCTGCTGGGGGACATCACCATCAGCAACTACACCGGCAGTGCCCTGGGCACCCCTCAGGAGCTGGACAGCACCAAGCAGACCCTGGAGATCGACCAGGCAAAATACTTCAACTTTATCGTCAAGGACATTGACAACGCTCAGTCCAACCCCAAGCTGGTGGACGCTGCTATGGTGCGCGCCAGCTACAACATGAACGACGTCATCGACAAATATCTGGCCAACCTGCTGGTCACCGGCACTGCCACTGGCAACGTCCTGTATGGCGATGACAGCCCCATCGTGCCCACCAGCGAGACTGCTTACAACCTGCTGGTGGATATGGGTGTGGCGCTGAGCGAGGCCAATGCGCCTATGTATGGTCGCTGGGTGGTGGTTCCCCCTTGGTTCCACGGTCTGCTGCTGAAGGATGATCGGTTTGTGGGCAACGGCACTGGGTTCAATCAGGCTATGCTCCAGGGTGGTCTGGTCGGTGAGGCCGCTGGCTTCCAGATCCATCTGTCCAACAACGTGCCCAACACCAGCGGCGCCAAGTACAAGATCCTGGCGGGCACTGCTGCGGCTGGCTCCTATGCGGAACAGCTGGTGGAGCTGGAAGCCTATCGCGTGGAGGACAACTTCTGCGACGGCGTGAAGGGGCTCCACGTGTATGGCGCGAAGGTGGTGCAGCCCACCGGTCTGGTGGTGGCTACCGCTAGCAAGACTGCGTCTACCACCGGTGGCGGCAGCGGTACCTGACCGAAGGCGGTGACGGGATGACGGAAGTGCTGTTGGAAACGCTGCTGGGGCGGTTGCAGCGGAAATTATCCCTGACCGACCCGGACAGTGAGGAGCTGGCGCTGTTGGCGGATGAGCTGACTGACGCGGAAGGGAAGCTGCTGCTCTATCTGGATATGGATAGCTTGGAAGAGCGGTTCCACGGGAAGGTAGTGGAGCTGGCGGCTTTGTATTATCAGCAGGACAAGTGGTCGGAGGATGGGTGCTATACCAGCCGGAGCTACACGGAAGGGCAGGTCACCCAGTCGGACAGCTATCTGACGCCCAGCCAGCTGAAGCAGGCGGAAGCGGAGGTGCTGGAGAGCGTGGCACGCTATCGGAGGGTGTCATGCTGAGCCGCAGGACGCCGGTGGCCTGGCGGAAGGGGTTCACCCTCCACCGTAGGAAGGCGGGGACCGACCGCTACGGGGACGCTGTGGCGGTGTACGATATGGAGCATCCGGATGTGACGGTGGCGGATGGCGACGAGGACGGCATCTGCTGGCAGTCTGTCCGTACCTGGCAGTCGGGGGGCAATCTGTCCTCCGGCGGCCGGGTGGACGCTGGCGGCGAGCGGATCGGCGGCATCCTGGAAGGGGTGGTGTATGGCAGCTTGGAGGCGGCGGTCTTTGACCGGCTGGTCATCGACGGGGCTGTGTATGAGCTGCGTGCCATCCAAACTTGGCCCTGCCACCGGGTGTTCCAGCTCCAGCGGCTGACATGAGGAGGTGATGTGCCGTGACCGAAGCGGCGCTGACTTTGGTGGACGGTCGTGCTCAGGTGCGCAAGGCGCTGGAGGACATGGAGTGCTCCGTGGCCTACACCGTCCGGGGGCGTTATCCCCGCTCGACCCAGGACGGGGTGCTGGTGACGGTGAGCGAGTACACCAACACGTCTACCGACTGTCCGGTGGTGGACAAGCTCTCTTATCAGATCGACCTGTGGGCTTTTGACCGGGGGACGGTGGTCACCCTGTCCGAGGCGGTGAACCGGACGCTGTTGGAGATGGGCTTTCTGCGGGAATACGCCGGGCCGGACGAGCGGTCGGAGGAACCGGCAGGGTACTGCCGCAAGACCTTTCGGTATGGTCGGAAGGTGGATAAACGCTGGATGCGTTTGATGGATTAACAAAATCGTTGGAAGAAAGGATGATATGATGTCGAAACAGGGCATTGCCTCCATTGGCATGAAGGTGACGGTCAATGAGGTGGAGATGAATTACGTGCAGGAGATCGGTGACATCGGTGGGACGCCCTCCGAGCTGGACGCCACCTGTCTCAAGGACACCATGAAGAAGAACGTACCGGGCGTTCAGGATACCAAGTCTTTTGAGGTCACCTACCTCTTTGACAACAGCGCCGCCGACTCCGACTATCGGAAGCTCAAGGCGCTCCAGACGGCCGGTAACGCGGTGGATGTGGAAGTGGAATTTCCCGACGGGACCAAGTTCGCCACCAGCGGCTACGTGAACACCTATGTGTCCGGCGCCAAGGTGGATGAGCTGGTCATCGCCAAGCTCATCGTGAGCTTGCAGAGCGACTGGACGGTGACCAATCCCACTGCGTCCTAAGGGACGAGCGCATTAGGAACGGGGGAGGGGGAGCCTGAGAGGCTCCCTCTCCCTACAGCACATACAGAAGGGAGCACACATATGAGCAGAAAATATCACACCCTCCGGCTGGGGGACAGTCAGTATCGCCTGCGCCTGACCATTCGGGGGCAGAACAACCTGAGAGACCGGTTCCAGGAGGACACCATTCAGACGGTGCTGGGGGCGGCCACTGACAGCCGTCGGATGGTGGCGCTGCTGGAAGAGGCGCTGAACTGGGAGGGCAACGAGAACCCTGTGACCGATGGGGAACGGTTCTATGACCTGCTGGTGGATCAGGGCTACTGCGGTCAGATCCAGTTCAGCGGGCTGGCCTTTGACATTGCTGCCTGCTCTGGGCTGGTGACGGTGGAGCAGGCTAAGACGTTGAAGGAATCTGTGGCCAAGGCGGTCAATGACGCCTATGCGGACATTAGGGAGGGGAAAGAGGCGGAAGAAGTGCCGGAGGCGGAGAACCCTTTCGCGGAGAAACTGGGCTGACCACGGAGGAACTGGAAGCGCTGGCCTGGGGGTGCGGCGTGTCCCCGTTGGAGAGCGGAGAATGGACCTGGGGAGAGCTGCTGGGCGTGGTGGAGGCAGACCAGGAGCGGCAGCGGCGGCTGTTTCAGAGTCAAGCCCTCATCGCCTGGGGGCAGGCGGCAGTCTTGTGTCGACATCTGGCGGGGGAGAAGCAGCTGCCCATCTATGAGGTATTCCCCTTCTGGACGACCGATGAGGTGAATGAGATGAGATTGAACGAATACCGCCGTCGGATGGAACGGATGGCGGCGAAAGGAGGGAATGGCGGTGGCAAATAATCAGGATACCCTGCGGGAGACCCAACAGCTCAACCAGGCGCTGGAGGAGACCCGGTGGAAGATGAGTCAGCTGGGCAGCGACACGGTACGGGTGCAGAATGATGTGTCCAACGCCATGAGCCGGGTCACCGGTCAGCTGCGGCAGCTGGGGAACACCATGGTGCCGGTGGCCAACGTGGGGCTGAATCTGTTCAGCCGGCTGCTGCGGGTGCTCCAGCCGTTGGCGGAAGGGGTGGCGTCCTTTGTGAGCACCCTGTTCGGCCTGCGGCTGTCGGGGACGGTGCGCTCGTTGAACAGGGCGTCCAGCGCCTTGAGCAAGACGGGCAAGAGCGCCAAATCGGCCGCGAAAGCCACCAAGGCGCTGGCCAAGGCGCAGAGAGATCTGATGAGTTTTGACCAGATCAACAAGCTCAGCGACCGGAAGAACCGTACCAGCGGCGGCGGGTACAAGAGTACCGGTGGCGGGGGCGGCGGGAAAGGCTCCGGCGGGCTGGGCGGCCTGCGTGGGATGGAGATTGGTGTGTCCCAGTGGGCGCTGAAGGTGCGTAAGGTGCTGGCGGATATTTGGAAGCCCTTCCGAAAGGCGTGGAAAACCCATGGGGAGACGGTGATGAAGAGCTTCCAGAACGCCATGGGCAAGATCGGCAAGCTGGTCAAGTCCGTTGGCTCCACCTGGTTGAGTATCTGGAAAAACAAGGCTGGGGAGAAGATCGTGGGGGCGGTCTTGAAGATCGTCAGCAAGGTCTGTGATGTGGCTGGGACACTGGCGGAGCGGTTCCGCATCGCCTGGGAGAGCTGCGGCAACGGGGAGCGCATCGTCAACGCAGTGTATGGCATCCTGGAGGACGCCCTGGAATGGGTGGGGCGTCTGGCGGACAGTACGGCACAGTGGGCGCAGAATCTGGACTTCGGGCCGGCGCTGGAAAGCCTAGGCGGCTTGCTGGAGAGCTTCCGCAATCTGGCGGATGTGGCGGAGGACCGGCTGGCGGATGCCTATGAGAATGTGCTGCTGCCCTTGGCTCAGTGGGCCATTCAGGATGGCGGCCCCAAATTCATGGACAACCTGGCCAAGGCGATGGACGCACTGAGTGACATTTTGGATCGCATCCAGCCTAAGACAGACAAGCTGGAGGGCTTTTTCAAGACAGATTGGAAGGTCAACGCGGCCATCGAGCTGGTCAAGAACGGCTGGACGACGGTGGCGGCCTGGGTGTCGGAAGCAGCTGGCGGGCTGGTGAGCAAGGTCATCGGGCTGGGCAAGACCTGGAGCACGGTGAAGGACTGGGTGAACGAGCACACAGGCGGTGCGGTGAGCAAGCTGGTGGGGCTGGTGAAGAACGGCTGGAGCAGCGTGGCAGCTTGGGTGAGCAGTGCGCGGACTTCGGTGAGTGCTAAGGTCGGATTGGTCAAGAGCGGCTGGAAGACGTTGGCCGGGTTCATCGGTTCCTTTAAGAAGAACATCCGGCTGAAGCTGACCTGGGTGACCACCGGGTTGAGCAGCTTTAAGAAGACGGTGGCGCGGGTGCTGTTCGGCAGTGCCAAGTGGCCGACGCTGCAATTTGCCGCTCGGGGCGGCGTGGTCAATGGGGCGACGCTGTTCGGCAACACGGTAGTAGGCGAGGCGGGACGAGAGGCCATCGTGCCGTTGGAGCACAACACAGAGTGGCTGGATCTGGTGGCGGAGCGTGTGGCCCAGCAGGTCAGTAATGAACGTCCCATTGTGGTGCAGTGTGTGCTGGATGGGAAGGTCATCGCCAACAGCACGGTCAACTACATCAATCGACAGGCGCGGGCGACGGGGGTCAATCCCCTCAGCGCCACCATTTGAGTGATCTGGGGAGGGAATGCGTATGGCGAATATCACCGTCAGCGACTTATATATCAACAGCAAAAAAATGCCCACCCCCGCGTTGGAGGGGGTGGTGATCTCCAGGGAAAAGATCTGGTCTGCCAACACCGGCCGGACGGCGGCGGGGAAGATGGTGGGGACGGTGGTGGCGGTGAAGACCACCATCAAGATCAAGTGGCCGCCCCTGACACCGGCCCAGGTGGCGGTCATCGAGAGTGCGGTCTCCGATGGAGACCACCCCTTTGTGCCGGTGAAATTTACGGACGCAACGGGCGTCACCGTGACCAAGACCATGTATTTCGGCACGCCCACCTATACGGTCTATTCCTGGGCGGATGGACGGCAGTATCTGCGGGATGTGTCGGTGACTGGGATCGAACAGTGAGGTGAGGGGATGTACACAGGATTGACGGACAGCCTTTGGCGTGGGGCGGAGCGGAAGGAGCTGTCGCTGACGCTGAACGGGACGGCGGTGACGGGGGCGCTGCTGACGCTGACCATCACGGCCAGTGTCAACGGGGAACAGCCGTTGCTGACGGTGGGGAACACCTGCGCCAAGACGGTACAGATGCAGTTTTCCGGGGTGCAGACCGGGTTTTTGGAGGGCGCGTTGGTGCTCTCCGCCCAGTCGGGGGCGGAGGTGCTGCCGCTGGGGACCTTTGCGGTGACGGAGGCGGTGACCCGCGGGGGACAGACCACGGTGACGGCGGTGGACGCTATGGGGGTGGCGCTGGCGGAGCTGTATCAGCCTAGTTTGAGCGGTTCTTCGGCCACGGCGTGGGCGGTTTTGAACGATGTGGCTGCCAAGGCGGGGGTGGCGTTGTCTGCCCGGGTCAGTGGGTATCAGAGCGTGCTGGCGGGGGTGTCTATGGCGTCCCTGGCGGCGGGGTACACCCGACGGACGGTGGTGGGCTGGATCGCCGGACTGTGCGGATGCAATGCGGTCATTGACCGAGCGGGGAAGCTGGATTTCATCTGGTACAGCGCCAGCGGGGTGACCCTGCACCGGGCGGAGTGCTATGAGGGGATGGATGAGATCCAGGAGAGCAACAGCGTCTTTTCCATGCTCTCCGTCTCGGTGGTGGACGCCAACGGCAACACCCAGACCTTATCTCCGGCCTCTGCCCAAGGGACAGGGGCGCTCATCGAGAACCCGTTCATGACCCAGGCGCGGCTGAATGGGCTGTGGAGCAGCATCGGCGGGATGACCTATCGTCCGGCGGAGCTGTCCTTTTTAGGCGACCTGCGGTTGGATGCAGGGGATCTCATCACTCTGACCCTGGATGACGGCACCACCTGCTCGGTGCCGGTGATGAGCCTGAGCCACACCTATGACGGCGGCGTGACCACCCATGTGACGGCGCTGGGACAGGGGGAGAACGGGGCGGCCGGGGTGCGCAATGACGGCGTGCTGGGCGGTAAGCTGCGGAGTCTTTCGGCGGAGGTGGCGCAGCTGGGGGCGCTGACGGTGGAGGATGAGAACGGGGTGACCAAGATCAACGGGGGCCGTATCGACACGGACAGCCTCTTTGCCCAGAATATCACCGCCACGGGCACCATCACAGGCGCCCAGCTCATCGGCGCCATCCTGAGCGGCAACGCCATCGACATCCAGGCGGTCATTGATGCCACCAGCATCGGGCTGAAGACGGAGCTGGTGGATAACAGCTATTGCCTGGTGCTCAGCACCGCCGGGGGGACGACCAAGAGCAAGATCACCTTGTCCAGGGGTAGCTTGAAGCTGTTCGGGCAGTCGTTGCTGGAGCTGGCCACCGATGAGCTGTCCATCAACGCCAACACCATCACAGATGCCAACTACAGCAAGGGCAATTACACCAGCTTTTCCGGCAGCGTGGTGTCGGACGGCACGGTGACGGTGACGAAAAAGCTGGGGATGTGTTTCGTAAACGGTGGTATTACGCTGACAGGTGCCGTCAGCGGCTGGGTGACGCTGCTGAGCAGCGGTGTTGTGCCAGCACCTCAGAATGGAGAGGCCATCATCATGACCTTGCCCTCCTGGAAAGCACCCACCACCAATCCGGCCAGACTGCGTATCCCAGCCGGCGGCGGTCTACAGATCACCCGTGGGTCGGCCAACGCCTTTTGGATCAATCTGGCCTATCCCATTGGTTAGGGAGGTGATGGCTATGATCGTCAATCTGTCACAGGTGCTCACAGCTCTTTGTGTGCCCATCCTGACCGGGACCTGGGCGGCTATCTGGCGGATGTACCGGCGGTATCAGTCCACCCAGGACGGGATGAAATGCCTGCTCCGGGCGGAGATCATCCGAGATCACTCCCACTACATGGAGAAGGGCTACATCCCCATCTACGCCATGGAGAACGTGCTGGAGAGCTACAACGCCTACCACTCCTTAGGGGGGAACGGGACCATCACCAAAATGGTGGAGGAGCTGAAGCAGCTGCCTACCCTGCGGGGGTGAAAAAAGCCGTGGATTTCGATGGAAATCCACGGCTTTTGTGCGCTTTGGGCTTACTTGGCGGACAGGGTCTCACGGATGGTCTCAAAGATCTTCTGGATGACCTTGTGCTCGTTTTCCTCGTCGGTGTTGAGCAGGTGCTGATACTTCATGAACTCCTGGGAGACGGCGGCCTGACCGAACTCTTCACACAGAGCGTACAGTGCCTTCTCCTCCTCCTGCTTCTTGGCCAGGTAGTCCTTCCACCAGTTGTACTCGTCGATGGGAGCCACGTACTGCTTGGTCTCCTCGTTGTAGGTGATGGTGCCGTTGGTGAAGGCGCCCATCATCTGGAGGATGTCCAGGGTGCATTCGGTGCCGGTGGCGGTGTCCATGTAGACCAGGGGCTTGGCTACGCCGGATTCTTTGATGATAATATCCATATAAAGTTAACTCCTTTGGTTCGTTTCGATACTACCTTATCAGTTTGCCTTGTGGGAGACGGATTGTCAAGGCTTTTTTCGGCTTTGTGAACAATTTGACGAAAGAATTGATACCAAATTGTCATCTTGTTCCGGTTGCAATCTTGACAGAAAAAGCCTATAATTGAGCGATAAATCAGAAGTGTCATCCCTAGCTGAATCAAGAAGGGCAGGTGTGTTTTTTGAGTCAGAAGAGAGAGAGTAAGGAGGTGCCGTCTGTGGGCGAGAAGGGCAGAGCGTGGGCTGCGAAGGTCTGGCAGGCCATCGTGCAGGCGTGGACGAAGCTGGTGGACTGGGTAAAAGGCCGATTCCATCCGGCGGACACGGAGGCGGAAGGGCAGGAGACTGTGGTGCTGCCGGCAGCAGAACCGGCAGAGGCCGGCGGCGGAAAGCGCGTCCGACGGAGCCAGCAGCGGAAGGAGCAGCAGAAAAAGACCCAGCGGTATGTCCTCATCGGCCTGTGCGCTGTGGTGCTCGTCGCCTATCTGGTGCTCTGCGGCACGGTGTGCAAGGAGTATATGTTCCCCCACACCAAGGTCAACGGCCAGGATCTGAGCGGCATGACCTTGCAGGAGGCAGAGGACGTGCTGACGAAGGATTTTCAGGAGCAGTACGCTGACGCCACCCTGACGGTGGAGGCGGAAGGAAAGACCTACACCGTGGACATGAGCAAGGCGCTGGACCTGAAGGCGGACGAGGCGGCGGAGAAGGCGTTTGCCCACGGGCACACCGGGTTCTTCCGCCGGGGCCTGGTCTGGCTGTTCTCCCACATCAAGGGCTATGACAAGACGGTCTACCCCCACATCAAGGATGAAAAAGCCATGCAGACCAGCGTCAAGGACAGCGGCGTGCTGAAGGTGGACACAGCGGTGGCGGACAGCTACAAGGTGACCAAGAATCAGATCACCTTCACCCACGGCACCAGCGGTCAGGCGGTGGACAAGGACGCACTCTATGAGCGCATCACCGCAGCGGTGGACGACGGGGACTATGAGACTGTCATCGCCGCGCCCATGAAGGACTCCCAGCCGAAGGCGTTGGACATCGACAAGGTCTACAAGAAGGTGTACACCAAGGCCAAGGACGCCACGCTGGATCCGAAGAAGAACTATGCTATCGTGGCCTCCACCACCGGCATCAGCTTTGACAAAAAGGAAGCGGCAGCGGCCATCGAAGGGCTGGAAGAGGGCGAGTCCAAGAGCATCAGCTTGAAGCTGACCACGGCGGACATCACCACCCAGAACCTGCAAAAGAACCTGTTCAAGGATCGTCTGGGCGGCTACAGCACCAACGTAGCCGGCACCGCCGCCCGCATCAACAACGTTCGCTTGGCCAGCCAGCACTGCAACAACACCATCCTGCTGCCGGGCGAGACCTTCTCCTACAATGAGATCGTGGGACAGCGGACGGCAGCCCGTGGCTTCCAGGAGGCAGGGGCGTACCTGAACGGCAAGACCGTCCAGGAGCTGGGCGGCGGCATCTGCCAGGTGTCCTCCACCCTATATTGCGCCACCGTGCTCTCCAACCTGGAGATCGTCCACCGGGAGAACCACATGTTCGAGTCTACTTACGTCCCCTTGGGGCTGGACGCCACCGTGTCCTGGGGTGCGCCGGACTACGTGTTCAAGAACAACACCAAGTATCCCATCAAGGTGGTGGCAGGTTATGCCAACGGCGTCTGTACCTGTGAGATCTGGGGCACCAAGACGGACAACATCACGGTGAAGTTCGTCAACGAGGTCCTCTCCCGGAATCCCTACAAGACGATCACTGTGAAGGACGACACCAAGCCGGTGGGCTATTCTGCCGTCACCGAAGAGGGCGAGAACGGGTCTAGAGTGCAGACCTATCGGGAACTCTATGATGGCAACGGCAAGCTCATCTCCAGGACCAAGGAGTCCTTCAGCGTCTACACCCGCCGGGATCAGGTGGTCACGGTAGGGACCAAGAAGCCGAAGACGGAGAAGAAAAAGGATACGACCGAGAAGACGGACGAAAAGAAGAACGACAAGAACAAGAAGACTGACCAGACGGCCGGTTGACCAGAACAAACGTACAGAGGCCGTTTCGCATCAGAAGTGCGGAGCGGCCTTTTTCAGAGGAAGGAGCAAAGGATGTTTGACGGATTTCGGGAAGAGACCATGGAGTTCCTGTGGGGCGTGCGGCTGAACAACGAGCGGAGCTGGTTTTTGGAGCACAAGGCCATGTACGAGGAGTTCCTGTATCGGCCGCTGAAGGAGCTGGGGGCAGAGGTGCAGGCGGAAATGTTGAACGTGCAGCCGGAGAGCCAGTTCAATGTCCACGTCTCCCGGATCTATCGGGACGCCCGACGCCTCCACGGACGGGGGCCGTACAAGGATCACCTGTGGTTCACGCTCCGCCCGCCGGTGGAGCAGTGGGCGACGGTGGAGCCGGTGTTCTACTTTGAGATCTACCCGGAGGGGTACGAGTACGGCATGGGCTACTACTGCCCCAAGCCCTCCCTCATGGCTGCCTACCGGCAGCACATCCTGGACAACCCGGAACGGATGGAGGCGCTGGCGCAGCGGCTCAACGGACAGGATCGGTTCCACCTGGAAGGGGAGGAGTACAAGCGTCCCAAGGGGACGGTGTCGGAGCTGCTCCAGCCCTGGTTCAACCGGAAGAGCGTCTCCCTCTGCGCTGCCTTTCCGCCGGATGAGACCCTGTTCTCTCCCGCCCTCATCACGACCCTGACGGAAGGGTTCCAGTGGCTGTGGCCTTATTACAGCTTCTTGAAGGAGATCCAGGCGCCCTTGGACGGACGCGACCGATGATAACAGAAAAAACGCTCTGGAATGGGATTCCAGAGCGTTTTTGGTACTGGTCAGGTCTTTTTGTCAAAGGACGTGCCGCAGTTACGGCAGGAGATATGGATACGCCCCTTCCCCTTGGGGACCCGCAGAAGCTGGCCGCAGGTGGGGCAGCGGAAATACTTGTGATCCCGATCCCGAGCCTGGGCGTTCATGCGCCGGAAGTTCCGGGTGAGGGGGTCTGTGATGGATAAAAATTTGTTGTTTTCTGCCCGTCGCCGGTCGTAGTTCCGGGAGAAGGTGCGGTAGAGGGAGTAGATGATGAGCACATATCCCACCGCGGTGAGGATGCGAGCGATGAGGGGCACTTTGATGAAGTTGCACAGCAGCCAGCAGATGAGGCAGGCGATGAGCAGGAACAGGTTCAGCTGATCGGAGCCATACCGGCCGTACATGAGTTTGCGGAGAAAGTTCACAAATAAAACTCCTTATAGTGTAGAGATAAGTTTAAGATTTCGTAAAGTATGATACTCCATCTCCCAGGAAAGGTCAACAAGTCTTTCGTAAATAATATGTGAATTACCACCGCTGGCGGACAGTTGGGGTGGGGAATCCTGTATTTACAAGGGGAAAAGGGTGTAGTATAATATTCTGACAAGAAAAAACAAGCGTGCCGGGCGTACCGGTCAGCGCAACAGATACAGCGAGCAGCTGTAAGGAGGATACGAAGATGAAGATTGGCTTTGCCTGCGACCATGCCGCAGTAGATCTGAAGAACACCCTGCTGGAGTACCTGAAGGGGAAGGGCTATGATTGCGTGGATTACGGTGTCAACGACCCCACCAAGCGGGTGGATTACCCTGTCATGGGCCGCAAGGTGGCCGAGGCCATCAAGGCTGGCGAAGTGGACAAGGGCGTCCTGGTCTGCGGCACCGGCGTGGGCATCTCCCTGGCCGCTAACAAGGTCCCCGGCATCCGTGCCGGCGTGTGCAGCGAGCCTTACACCGCCCGGATGATCGTAGAGCACAACAACTGCCAGATCGTGGCCATGGGCGCCCGTGTGGTAGGTGACGAGCTGGCCAAGGCCATCGTGGACGCCTTCTTCGGCGCTACCTTCCAGGGCGGCCGTCATGCAGAACGGGTGCAGATCATCAAGGACATGGAAGCGGAGCTGTATAAGCCGGAAGCGCTGTAATTACTGGAAAGGATCCCTGATAAATTTGGAATTTTGGGGGATTCTCCATGGCTTTTTCCCCGTCGCTCTGGTACAATAGGGAGCGACACCTTGTGTAGTTGTAATTATTTGAAGGAGAACAAAATCATATGGACGAAAATAAGAACATCCCCATGGAAGAAGAGGACGTGACCATCCTGACCCTGCACGATGACGAGGGCAACGAGGAACAGTTTGAGCTGCTGGATCTGGTGGACTACCAGGACAAGCAGTATATCGTCCTGTTCCCGGTGGATGACGACGATATGGAGATCGTGATCCTCCAGGTGGAAGAGATCGAAGGCAACGACGAAGAAGAGGCTTACATCGCTGTGGAAGACGAAGCTATTCTGGACAGCGTGTATGGCATTTTCAAGGAACGGTTCAAGGACGAATTCGAGTTCGAAGACTAATAACGAATCTGAAACTAAAGAAGGCGTGGGACTCCCCACGCCTTTTTCACACAAAAACGAGACACCCGTCCGGGCAGCCATCGGACGGGTGTTTCGGTTAGGATTCGGATTCCAGCTTGGGTTTGACCTTGCGTTTGCGCTTGCGGGTGCGGGAGCGCTTGCGGACGATCTTGCCCATGGTGATGCTCTTGCCCCCCAGCTTGCACAGCCGGTACAGCTCCGGCGAAAAGGTCTCCGGCGGGAACAGGTTCATGTTCCCACGGGCGCCCAAGGGGCCTTGGTGGACGGTCAGGCAGGTGTAGAACCGGCCGTGTTCCAGACAGCGGCTGCGGGCGATGTAGTGCTCCTCCACCTTCAGCCAGCTCCCGTTGCACAGCCAGCTGTCGCACTTGGGACAGCGGATGACCCGGGCGCTCTTGCTGCTCAGGCACTCGTCCACCGTCTTGTACAGGCCGAAGGAACGGCGGTAGAGAGGTTCTTCTTGGGACAACACCGCTTGCAGCTGGACGCCAGCCTCCTGCATGGCCTGCATCCGACGTTCCCGCCGCAGCGCCGCTTCCATCTGCCCCAATTCCTCCTGGGTGGGCAGCTTGCCATAGCGGCGCACCAGCTCCGCGCCGATGAGCGCGGTGTAGAACGCATCGTTGCCAGCGTCGTGATATTCCCGATCCTCCCCCAGATCCAGCGTCTCCACCGCGTCCTTCAGGGCGGCCTGCTGGTCGGTGTGGAGCACCATCAGGTCAAAGGCACGCTGGAGGTCGTAGATCTCCAGCTCCAGAAATTCCTCCATGCCATACCAGCACAGGTTCATATCCAGCACCCGGATGTCACTGTTGCCCCAGGTGAAAAAGACCGGGTCGCTGCCGCACCATTGGAAGAACTTCCGCGCCACCGCACGGAATCCCTCCGCCTGCTTCAAGGTGTCCATATCCAGCGGGAGCATCTTGCGCACCCGGTGGTGGAGCTTCTTGTGGATGGTGGGACGGACGTAGCAGGAGAAGGGCTCCGGCTGACTGTCCCACTGCTCCAGACGGCAGGCGCCGATCTGGATGATCTCGTCTAATTTATCCTCCACACTGTGGGGATACCCCTGGTTCCATTCCAGGTCAAAGAAAATGTAACTCATGAAAAACACCTTATAACAGATTCGGGATTTTGTCAATTCACTGGCGAAAAAAACGGGGAAAAAACACCGGAAAAAAGTTTTCGATTTTTTGAAAAAAGTGCTTGACAAATCGACCCCACATGACTATAATAGTCATTGTTCCGCCGGACACGAGCTGCTTCCGAGCGAAACCGAAATGGCGGCGTAGCTCAGTTGGCTAGAGCATGCGGTTCATACCCGCAGTGTCACTGGTTCAAATCCAGTCGCCGCTACCACCTCTTAAAAGGGTGGAGCGACCCACCCTTTTAAGACAAAATTCAATGGCCCGTTGGTCAAGTGGTTAAGACACGGCCCTTTCACGGCTGTAACATGGGTTCGAATCCCGTACGGGTCACCATCCGTGATGCCGGTTGGGAAGGGGAGAAGATCACCAAATTCGTGATGACCCACGGCCACATTGACCACGTTGGCTGTGGCAAATGGTTAGTGGAACGGCATGGCGTGGAGACTTACCTCTCCCAGGCGGACGATGCCCTTCGGTTGGCGACGCCCCACGAGGAGGGACGCCTGGACAACTGGAAGGAGTTCCCCATCGACCACTACCTTCAGGACGGCGACACCATCGACTGTGGCGACAAGTGCCTTACCGTTGTGGCTACGCCAGGTCATACGGACGGCTGCATGAGCTTCCTCTTCCCGGTCTGCGAGGGGGAGGAGAGACACGTGGCCAGCCTGTTCGGCGGCGCGACCGCCTCTTGGACTGACCCGGATGGGAAGCGCAAGCAGCGAGTCGCCATCAAAACCTTCCGCGCGGCGGTGGAGAATGCACATTCTGACGTGGCGTTGTGCAATCACACAGCCTTTGACAATGGGCTGGCGCGGATCGCCTACAGCAAGGGGCGTACCTGTTACCTGCCCAACATCTATATCCTAGGCGAAGCAGGGGTACAGCAGTTTTGCAAGGTCTACGAGCAGGTGGCGCAGTGAGGAGAATAGAAATGACCATTAGAAAATTACTGACTGGAATCCTTGTGTTGGCTCTTGGGCTTTCCTTCACCGGATGCAGTGCCGAGACCAGCACCTCCACGGATGCCTCGTCCTCCAACCTCATCTATGAGAACACCATATCCCCCAATGAAAAGTATATTGAACAGGAGTCGGACAAGGTCTTCTACACCATTCAGATCTACCAGGAGGAGAACGGAGTGAAAGTGGCCTCCAGCTCCAACTCCGCCTTCTCCCAGGCCATGAGCTACCAGGTGGAGACGTCAGAACCCATCACAAAGGAGGACATCACCGTCCAGTGGCAGACTCTCATGGGGAACACAGAGGACTCCAAAGGGGACCAGTTCGCCGTGGCGGACGTGACCATCTCCGCCAAGGGCAAGGTCATCAGTGAGCGTAAAGTCAGCTTCATCGGCAAGGCGCTGGACATGGCGGCGGACGCCGTAGAGAACAAATAAGGCAAAACAAAAGGCAGGGAAGCCACAAGAAGTGGCTCCCTGCCATATTAGTTTATTCCGTCCCAGCGCAACCCCGCCGCGCCAGCACGGCACAGGCCAGGTTGCCCACCACCAGCACGCCAGTCAGGTTCAGGGTGGTCAGGGACTCCAGGCGGATGGGCTGCGGGATGTAGAAGCCAAACCAGTCGATGACGGCCAGCACCAGGGCGAAAATGGCACCCATCACGGCACAAGTGACCAGCGTAGGGGTGGCGTACTTGGGCAGCACCGCCAGGGTCAGCACCAGATACAGGGCGACCAGAAGGCCCATGGCCAGTATCCAGAGCGCGTAGGACATCATATCAAAGTGCAGTTCCTTGAATTTGTACATCTGCCAAGTGACAGCAGACAAGATCGTGATAACGAGCACCGGTCCGATGACGGCGATCGCGGCGGATGCTTTCTGTTTCATCTGCAAAACCTCCTTTTGGCGTCTGTTGTGTACAGGTCAATGGTTGAGCCGTTTCCCCACCTCTCTCGTCCCACAGGAAGCGCGGACAGCGCAAAGGATGTTGCCCACCACCAGGAGTCCGGTCAAGGGGAGGATCAATAGGGTCTCCATGCGGAAGGGGAGGACGTGGAAAGGCTGGATGATGTGAAAGAAGAAATGGTCTGACAAAACGCCGAATACGGACAGCTCCAGCAGGCACAGCACGACGGCGAAAACCGCGCCAATGATGGAACAGGGAGCCAGAGCGGAGCTGGTATGCTTGGGGAGCAACAGCACGGTCAGCGCAAGGTAGAGACCGGCTACGACGCCCCAGGCTGCGTACCAAAGGAGCAAGGGCGTCGGGGCGGTGGTCAGATCGGTCGTCGCCTCCACCTGATAGGTGACACAGGAGAGCACAATCAGGACCAGCAACGGGCCCAGGACAGCCACGGCGGCAGATATTTTTTGTTTCATAGCAGCAACCTCCTTACGATAGCCGATACAGACCGGTCACTCGTTCAGCCGTCTCCCCATCTCGTTCCGCCCGTGAGAGGCACGGATGGCGCACAGGATGTTGCCCGTCACCGTCACACCGGTCAGGCGGAGAACGGTCAGATCTTCCAGCCGGATGGGAAGGACAAAGCGGAAGGGGAGAATGTCTGTGAGGACGGAAAAGGAGCACACATCTAGCACACAAAACACAAACGCGGCCACCGCACCTAAGACGGCACAGGGCACCAGGGCAGGACCGGTATGTCGTGGGCAGAGCACCAGGAGCACGGCCAGATACAGCGCGATGAACACGCCGGACGCCAGACACCAGATGATGCGTGGGTAAGGGTTGAAGGAGACGCCGGTGTATCGTTCGATGAGGTGAGCGACGCGCCCCAGGACAACGATCACCGCCAGCGGCCCCAGCAGAGCGGTCAAGGCGGACAGTGTTTTCTTCATATGCAGCCTCCTATCCATCTGTGATAAGGGTGGTGAGTTCCCTATACATACTATTGTACATACACGGGGGATGATGTCAAGGCAATCCTGGAAATATGACAAACTATATCCAAAAATAAAGAAAAGTTACAGAAAAAACAGCATCCTACCAAGTTTCGTTCACAAAACGTTCTTGCGTAGGATGCCGTTTTTATGCATTTTGGTTGGGGGTATAGACCTGCTCAAACCACCGGATGAACCCAGCCAAGGTCAGCCGCTGATCCAAATCAGCGATGGGTCGGGTGGCGGAGGCGATGATCTCTTCGGGGGTTTTCCCCTTCCGCAGCTGCTCATAGTCCGGCCCCAGCGGGTCGCCGTATTTCTGCGCGGTGGCGTAGTAAATGTAAGCGCGGAACAGCGGGGGCGCCATCTCCTTGTACAGCCGACCCAGCTCCCGCCGCTGCGTATGGAGCCGGTGCGCCAGCTCCTACGTAGGGCAGCCCTGCGCCAGCAGCTCCTCCTTCAGCGCCTGCAGCCCTCGCACCTTTTCCTCATAGGCCAGGCGCATGGGGTTGGTCTTCAGCCCGTCCTGTTGCAGCAGCGCCAGTTCTCGTTGAAATTCTGTTTCCATCGTCTCTCACTCCTCTCGCGGGATACGCTGACAGATGGTCGCCCAGGTGTCCGTGTCCAAAAAGCTGCCGGGGGCGTTGGCTTCCATCTCTACATAACGGTGGTAGGGGATGGTGAAGGAGAGCAGATCTTTGTCGATGCACTTCCGAGCGGAGGGGTCGGTCAGACCGATATAGCAGCAGTCTGAGCCGGTCTCCTGCCCGTGGAGTCCGTACAGAATGGACTGGGCGCAGCCGCTGGCAAAGCGGATCTGAACGTTGTCCTGGGTGTGCTGGTCGTAGTTGGCCAGGGTGACCAGACCGGACAGCTGGTCGGCGTTGACCAAAAAGACCACCGCTTCCGGTTCCACCCCGTTCATCTGGTCAAGCGGCTGGAACACCACATAATCCGGACGCTCCACAGCAGGCAGACCGTGGATGTACTCCAACGCCAGCTCAGGGGTCTTCTTGTAGTGTTCTCCCGGCCGAGGGTCCTTGCCGCCTACAGACAGGAAATATTCGATGACCCCAGTCTCAAAGGGATGCAGTCCCAACCCGGCCTGTCCGCCTTTACAGACCACCGTAGACCGATGGAATGCCGCCGTGCGCCCCTGGGAGGCGGCGTTGAGCAGGGCGATCACGCAGCCCCAAACCCCTTCCCGGAATTGCAGGGCGTTCTCCGGACAGGTCTTGCTGCGGTAGATCGCCACGGGCTGGCGGGTCATGTTTAGCTTGGATGCGATGATGCTGGTCATGGGAAGCACTCCTTTCGCGATGATGGTGGAAAAACACCCCCTGGTTTTGCCAGGGGGTGTAATTAGTTTGTGGGAAAATCCAATCAGTTGGATCAGTAACCCATACCGCCCATATCAGGCGCACCAGCGGGCATGGGTGCGGGAGGTTCGGGCTTGTCGGCTACGCAGGCTTCGGTGGTCAGCAGGATGCTGGACACGGAGGAAGCGTTCTCCAGAGCGGAACGAGTGACCTTGGTGGGGTCAACGATGCCGGAGGCGATCATGTCGCAGTATTCTTCCTTGTAAGCGTCGAAGCCATAGCCGGTCTTGCCGCTGTTCAGGATGCGATCCAGAACCACGGAGCCGTCGATGCCAGCGTTGGCAGCGATCTGCTTGACGGGAGCGGTCAGAGCCTTGGCGATGATGGAGATACCGGTCTTTTCGTCGCCTTCTGCGTCTGCCATCAGAGCTTCCACAGCGGGGATGGCGTTGACGTAAGCGGTGCCGCCGCCGGCCACGATGCCTTCTTCCACAGCTGCACGGGTGGCGTTCAGAGCGTCTTCCACACGCAGCTTCAGTTCCTTCATCTCTGCCTCAGTAGCAGCGCCAACCTTGATGACAGCCACGCCGCCGGCCAGCTTAGCCAGACGTTCCATCGCCTTTTCCTTGTCATATTCAGAGGTGGTGTTTTCGATCTGGCTGCGGATCTGAGCCACACGAGCCTTGATGTCGTCTGCATTGCCAGCGCCATCGACGATGGTGGTGGTCTCCTTGGTGACCTTCACCTGACGAGCGCTGCCCAGCATGGACAGGTTGACCTGGGACAGCTCGATGCCGGTCTCAGCGGAGATGACCATGCCGCCGGTCAGGATGGCGATATCCTGGAGCATTTCCTTCCGGCGATCGCCGAAGCCAGGAGCCTTGACGCAGCAGACCTTCAGGGCGCCGCGCAGGTTGTTGACGATCAGGGTGGACAGAGCTTCTGCTTCCACGTCCTCTGCGATGATCAGCAGGGGTTTGCCCATCTTTGCGATCTGTTCCAGAATGGGCAGCAGATCCTGAATGACGGAGATCTTCTTGTCATGGATGAGCACCAGGGGTTCGTTCAGGACAGCTTCCATCTTCTCGGTGTCGGTGACCATATAGGGAGTGATATAGCCGCGGTCGAACTGCATACCTTCCACGACCTCGGAATAAGTCTCAGCGGTCTTGGATTCTTCTACGGTGATGACACCGTCATGGGAGACCTTTTCCATGGCCTCGGCGATCAGCTTGCCGATGGTCTCGTCACCGGAGGAGATGGCGCCGACACGGGCGATGTCTTCGGTGCCGCTGACGGGCTTGCTGTTGGCCTTGATGGCTTCGATAGCGGTCTTGGTGGCCTTGGCGATGCCCTTCTTCATGACCATGGGGTTGGCACCGGCAGCCAGGTTCTTGATGCCTTCGGTGATGATGGTCTGAGCCAGCAGGGTAGCGGTGGTGGTGCCGTCGCCAGCCACGTCGTTGGTCTTGGTGGCAACTTCCTTGACCACGGATGCGCCCATGTTTTCAAACGGGTCAGCCAGCTGGATCTCACGAGCGATGGTCACGCCGTCGTTGGTGATGAGGGGAGTGCCGAATTTCTTGTCCAGGATCACGTTGCGGCCCTTGGGACCCATGGTGATCTTGACAGTGTTAGCCAGCTGGTCTACGCCAGCCTGGAGTGCGCGGCGAGCTTCTTCGCCGTAGTTGATCAGTTTTGCCATAGTGTGTTACCTCCGAATGTTGAGTTCAAATGAGAGCAGCGCCGCCTACCGGGCGGGGCTGTGATGGGTGTGGGAAAGGGTTATTCGACGACTGCCAGGATATCACCCTGACGGACGATGGTCAGCTCTTCGCCGTCGATCTTGACCTGGGTGCCGGCGTACTTGCTGGTGATGACATGATCGCCCACCTTGACGGTCATTTCCACTTCCTTGCCGTCCACGACGCCGCCGGGGCCAACGGCCAGGACTTCTGCCACGTCGGGCTTTTCCTTGGCGCTGCCGGTGAGGATGATGCCGCCCTTGGTGGTCTCTTCTGCTTCTACCATCTTGATGATGACGCGATCAGCCAGAGGTTTCAGTTTCATAGTGGATTGCCTCCTTATAGTAAATCATATTATTATAAACAATTTGAGAGAATCTAGCACTCAAAAGATGGGAGTGCCAGGTGCAACTATAATAATAATGCAGGTGTGGGAAATAAGCAAGTGAATTTTTTCTGAATTTTTTGTGAATTGCCTGCTTATTTTAAAATAGCACCTTGTTTTCTTGAAAAATCTCACTCAAACGCCGTATCTGTTGCTTTTTCTATCAGTATGAAAAAACATTGCCGTCTGTTCTTGACGAACCGCCCAAAAAGAGCAAGAAAATGGACCTATTTTTTAGCAGACAGGGCGATAGAGCAAAAAACACGGAGTCCGAAGACTCCGTGTTCCTGTCTTATGAGCAGATTACACCTGTCCTTCCTCCTCCGGCATGGTCTGCACCGCGGCAGCGCTGTCGCCGTTGGGGTCCAGAGTCAGAGTGGGGGTGTAGGGTACGGATTGGGCAGGTGATTCCGGTTCGGTGGGTGCCTTGGGCATCTTCATGCCGCCGGCCAGACCGTCCCGGGAGAGCATCTTCTCCATCACCGAAATGTCTGCCGAGATGTCCAGCATACTCCCCTCAAAGAGCTTGTCCAGCTGGGCCTCGAACCCTTGCACCACGCTGTCCATAGTGGACTCGATGCGCGCCTTGGTGGTGGCGATGTTGTCTCCCTCTACGCCCTGATCCTCCAGCTCCGCGTAGGCGTGGAGGAGTTTCATGGTGGTGGGCAGGTAGTAGTCCAGGAAGGTGTGCAGCTCGGATGCCTTGTCCGGGTGCTTCTTCTGGTACTCCAGGATGTGCTCGGTGCACTCCTCGATGCGCCGGATCTTCCGGCTCATCTCCTCGTCGTCAATGTCCTCGTCCAGCTGACGGATCTCCGCCAGCAGCTGGGCGTCTTGGTCAGGCGTTTCCTCTTTCTTGGGTGCCTTCTCCTTCACCACGCTCTGGAACCCGTCTGTGTCCAGGAAGAGCTGGCCGGTGGCCATGTTGATGTAGGCCGTGTCGCCCAGATAGCCGCCGTCGATGAGTTCCTGAATGTCGTCGCAGGTCTTGCCATAGCTGCTCCCCATGGCGTCCGCCAGCTGGCGGATGTCGATGACCGTCTGCTTGCCGATCATGGTCAGCATCCGGCGCAGCCGCTTGCTCTGCCGGTGCTTGAACCGACCCCAGGCGAACAGGCCGCCGCCGATGCCGGTGAGGAAGAAGGGGACGATGGACTGCTGGATGGCGTACCAGATGTCAATGGTGAGCCACTCCAACAGCTGGTTGCAGGTGACCATCCCGAAGAGAACTGCGATGATACCGCCGACGATGGACAGGGCAGTGCCCTTTTTCAGGGTGGACGGAGAACGGCGATTGGAGCGGGGCGCCTTTCGCTTCTGCTGTTCTGTCCGGCGCTGTGCCTGCTGCTGGGCTTGCTTTCGGATTTTTTCCTCCGCTGTGGGTGCAGCTTTGGGCTGAGCGGTGGACTTGGGCTGGGTGTCCGCCTTGGGGACGGACTGAGGCTGTGCCTGTGCCCATTCATGGGCGTGGCTATATCGTGCCCGCCGGGCGGCCTGCCGTTCTGCCTGGCGCTGAGCAGCCTCCTCTTGGCGCTGGGCGAAGGGAATATCTTGGTTGTTCAAAGCGTTGACCCAATCCTCCTTGTGCTGTTGAAATTTGGCGTCTTGGGACAGCTTCAGGATGAGCAGAAAGATGCCCACTGGCCAAAAGACGCAAAACGCGATGACGATCAACGGCCAAGAGATGCCAGACCCCTCGCCGTTGCCGCGATCACGACGATCTCTATGATAATCAGACATGGAATCCTCCTCTGTCAACAAAATAGTACGGGAAACGACTCTACCAGTATACTATAAAACGGGAAAAGTGCAAAATAATTTTTTGTGAATTTATAGATCGTAGAAACCCCGCTTGCATAAAGGGTGTGGGTGTGATAAGATTTGAACGAAAGAAACGAAAGGAACCGATGGTAAATATGGAAATAAACGGGGTGGAGACCGCGGAAGCCCTGCGGTATGACACACTGGCGCTGTCCCCTGAGGTGATGGGCGCCTTACAACACAAAGGATATGAGGTAGCGACCCCCATTCAGAGCGGTTGCATCCCCTTTTTGATGGACTACCAAGACGTCGTCGCCAAAGCCCCCACCGGCACCGGCAAGACCTACGCCTTTGGCATCCCCATCGTAGAACACACCGACCCGGAGGGCACCGACGTGACTTCCCTCATCCTGGCGCCCACCCGGGAGCTGGCGTTGCAGATCCGAGACGACCTGCGGGAGCTGTCTGCCCTGAAAAAGGGCGTCCGGGTGGTCTGCCTGTACGGCGGTCAGCCCATCGACAAGCAGGTGAACCAGCTGAAGAAAAAGCCCCAGATCGTGGTGGCCACGCCGGGGCGGCTGATGGACCATAAGAAGCGGCGCACCATCCGTCTGGACAAGGTGCAGACCGTGGTCTTGGACGAGGCCGATCGGATGCTGGATATGGGTTTCATCGACGACGTGACCAAGATTCTGGACATGATGCCCAACCGCAAGAACCTGGGCCTGTTCTCGGCCACCATCTCCCGGGAGGTCATGGACATCTCCTGGGTCTACCAGCGTGACCCGGCGGAGATCACTGTCCGTCCGGTGAACGAGGATCGGCCGGACATCCAGCAGTATCGTTTGGAGCTGGACAGCCGAGAGGAGAAGGTGGATGTGCTCATGGCGCTGCTGGAAGGCGGCGGCTACGAGCGAGCCATTGCCTTCTGCAACACCAAGAATATGGCTGACCGGCTGGCGGGAATGCTCTCTCTCAATGACATCTCCTGCAAGCCCATCCACGGCGGCATTCCCCAGAAGGCCAGGGAACGCACCTTGAAGCAGTTCCGAGAAGGGAAGCTGCGGGTACTGGTGGCCACTGATGTGGCTGCCCGTGGGTTGGACATCGACGATGTGGATGTGGTGTTCAACTATGATGTGCCGGAGGAGCAGGAATATTACGTCCACCGCATCGGCCGTACCGGCCGCGCCAAACGGCACGGGGTGGCGTACACCTTTGTGGTGACGGTCACTGAGGCCATCATGATGGATGACATCATCAAGAACCAGCGGTATGACGTCCAGACCTTGCGATTTGACGAGGATGGGTGTTTGATGTTGGTGGAGGATGAGAAGTAAGAACAGAATGCCCAGCGGAGGTCAAGCCCCGCAGGGCATTTTGTTTTTCGTTAGCTGTAACTAAAGTGTTCAAAATGAGCAATCAACTTTTGGAACACATGGAAAAATTTACGTTGATTTTTCGCCAGTATTTTTGTAAAATGTATAATCGAAATCGTTTATACGAGTAAAAGTCGAGACAGCGCTAGTCTTTATAAATTGTTAGGGGTGAATGGAGAAATGCAGGAGGCTGATATCGAAAAGGTTACAGTACATACGCGAGCGATGAATCTCTCACTTCAAGAATTGAAAAATTCTGTTGACGCGAACGATATTATTACAGATCCAGACTATCAGCGTAAGTACGTATATGATGATAAACGTGCATCGTGTTTAATAGAGTCAATTCTAATTGGAATTCCTATTCCTGTTATCTACTTGGCAGAAGAGGATGATGGTGTATACTCGGTTATTGACGGACAACAACGGATAATGTCTTTTGTGCGATATTTGAAAAATGAGTTTCCACTAGTAGGATTAAAAAAGCTACAAGACTTGAATGGAGTTTATTTCAAAGAGTTACATAAAAAAGTTCAGCGCAGGCTTAAGTACCAAACTCTTTCAATTGTGTGCATTGAAAAAGGGTCTGAAGATTTAAAATATGAAATTTTTGCTCGGTTAAATTTAGGCGCTGTGAAGTTACGTGACCAAGAAGTGCGGAACTGCATTTATCGCGGAAGATTTAATGATATGTTGAAAGACATTGCTCAAACAAATCCGAATCTTCCAATCTTGTTTCATGATAAAAATACACGCTATGCATATGAGGAGAGGATTCTGCGCTTTTTTGCTTTACGTGATATGCGGTTACAAGGGACGTTTAAATTGATGATGAACCGCTATATGGAGGTACATTCGTCCGATAGCGAAATTGCGTTAAGGAATGCTAAAAACCAATATAATATGTTGATCGAGCTGATTAAAACGGTTTTAGGTGAAAGTGCTTTTTTCTCAACCGCAGACCATCGACGTAAATTCAACGGAGCGGTTTACGATTCTATCATGATTCCATTTGCGTCTTTTCCGAGAAAAAGTATAATGAAACATGCAGATGAAATAAGGGTAGCAATCAATAAGCTGAAATCAGAAAATGAAGATTATCAGAGTTGGGTTTTTGCGGGTACAAATGCAAGTAAGCGAATTCGGTCGAGAGTAAATGCTGTTATGAATATTTTGAATGAAATTCTAGCAGCAGATGAGTCTGATGACAGTCGACAAAAGCGGCTGTTTGACCATGATGTTAAGGAAAAATTATTTTACCCTGGATATATTTGTAGATACTGTGGGAATAAGATATTGAGTGTTGACGATTGTGAAGTTGACCATATTATTCCTTTTTCGATGGGCGGGTTAACCGAGTTAGAAAATGCACAATTGTTGCATAAATGGTGTAACCGGAGTAAAGGAAATGACGTATCGGATAGTCCGGATTTTATTGATGATAGCTTAGACGATATAGAGGAAAGTGAATAGGTGTTTCTATAGCGACGAAGTAAAAAGCAGAAGCCTTTTAAAAGGCTTCTGCTTTTTACTTATATTATTGGAGTGAACATGGAGATAAATTTTTAGCGAAGTAAAACTAATCTTTTTTCTCTTTCGCCTTCCGCACCTGCGTCACCAAGAACACCCAAGCGATCACGTAGCTCAGTGCCACCAAGATCTCCGCGTACCGCATCCGTGCCCGCACCAGCCCCACGTAGGGCAGGATGAACA
>CAKTHW010000007.1 GCA_934565425.1 uncultured Oscillospiraceae bacterium | reverse complement strand
CGGGTAACCAGCGCAGATGACGGCGAACTCGCCCTTGTAATCCTCCATGGCCTCCACCAGCTCCCCAATGGCCTCCTGGCCATAACCGCTGCCGTTGCCCTCCACCTTGGTCAGGGTATAGGCTTCGTCAATGAACAGCACGCCGCCCATGGCACGGTCGATCGCCCGCCGAGTCTTTTGGGCGGTATGCCCCATGTATTCCCCCACCAGGTCGGAGCGGGTGACCTTATTGGTATGTCCTTTGGGCAGGATGCCGCACTCCCGATAGACCTGGCCAATGAGCTTGGCGATCATGGTCTTGCCGGTGCCGGGGTTGCCCTCCAGCACCCAATGGAGCCGTTCCGGCATCCGAACCACGCCCAACTCCTCCGCCTGGCTGGAACGCTTGGCCTTGAGCAGCTTCCGCAGCTCTTCCTTGATGGACTCGTAGCCCACCAGGTCATCCAGCTTCTCCGCCGCCGTCCGGGTGTCCGGCTGGGGCAGGGGCTGCTTGGTGAAGCGCACCAGCTCTGGGGGGATGTCCGCGCCGGTGAGCTGCTGTTTCAGTTCTCTGGGGAAATCCTCGCCGTACTGGCAGATGAGCCGGTCGGTCTGAGCGTCCAGGGAGTCCGGCAGGAATTCGGTGCGAACGTAGCGGGCGTTGCCGAAGGATTTTTCCTTGCCGTGGAGCTCCACATAGCGGGTCAAGGCGCGCAGGGCGTACTCCTGATAATCCGCGTCCGCCTGGATGCCCTTCTCTGCCAGCATGGCCAGCAGGATGGCCTGCAATTCAGCGCCGGAGTAGTTGTCAAAGTGTACAATCTCGGTGAACCGGCTCTGGAAGCCGGAGTTGTGCTTCAAGAAGTCATCCATGTCGTCCTCGTAGCCTGCCACGATGACACAGAGATTGCTGCGATTATTCTCCATAAAGGGCAGCAGCGCATCCAGAATGGGACGGCCACGGCCGGTGGTGTCGGTGGTCAGCTGATAGGCCTCGTCGATGAACAGCACCCCATCCAGGGCGTGCTTCACCGTCTCATAGAAGTCCCCCCGGTGCTCCTCGTTGAACACCTGGGACATCAATTCCGAAGCGGTGAACTCCACCAGGTGCCCCCGTTTCAGCATCCCCAGGTTGCGCAGGATCTGACCCATGTACCGTGCCACAGTGGTCTTGCCGGTACCGGGGTTGCCGGTGAACAGGTAGTGTCCCGGTTCCTTCTGGTCCCCCGCCAGCATCCGACGGCGGAGCCGCTCTACGGTGGCCTTCACGCCGCTGAGACCGGTCAGGCTGTTCAGTCGGTTCAGCGCTTCCGCCCGCATCTCGGCCACCGGTTTCAGGTTGCCGGACAGGGCTTCCGGAATATGGCAGGGTTCCAGGAGGGCGTGGGTGTGGCCGTGCTCGTCGGTCACCGACTGGGCTTCCGGATCCTGTTTCCAGTTCCGCAGCATTTCATCCAGCAGGTTCACCGCTTCTCTAGCGTTGTTCCACTCCGTGCCCGCCAGGTTCACCCAGTTCTCACAGAAGTTGGGCAGTGCTGCCTGGAGTTCGTCAGAGAGGACGGCGTTGTTCTTCCGTGTGTGGAAGGCCACGATCTGTTCCATCTCCGCCGGAGTGTAGTCGCTGATGTGCAGGTGGCGGAACCGTCCGGCCAGACCGGGGTTGGACTTCTCAAACAGCTCCATCTCCCTGGGGTAGCCTGCCGCCACTAAGATGAATTTGCCTTTGTATTGATCCATCAGCTTCACCAGCGTGTCAATGACCTCCTGGCCAAAGTCGTTGCCGCTGTCGCGATTGCGCTTGAGGGTATAGGCTTCGTCGATGAACAGCACGCCGCCCATGGCCTCCTGCACCTTCTGTCGGGTCCACAGGGCGCTCTCGCCCACATGGTTGCTCACCAGCTGGGAACGGTCAGTCTCCACCACATGTCCAGTCTCCAGATAGCCCATCTCGTAGAATAGCTGTCCGATGAGGTGGGCGGTGGTGTTCTTGCCAGTGCCGGGGTTGCCGGTGAGAAGGAAGTGGATCATCTCCTCCTTGGGCTTGGGACGGAGCAGGTCAGGCTGGAGGCGGGAGGCGGTCAGGTAGGACAGTGCCGCTGTCTGGTCTGGGGTGCCTACGTCATACTGTCCCAGGGCGTCCTTCAGGGACTGCATCCCGATGAGCGCCGCCAGTTGCTCCTTGGCCGGGGTGGGCTGTTCCACCCCCACCAGTTCATAGCAGGCCGCCGGGGTCAGAGGATGCTGGGTGCCAAAATCCCGCAGGTGGACGTACAGTTCCTTGATGCGCACCTGCTGCTCGCTCAGCGCCATGGCCTGACGCAGTGCCTGAGCGTTGGCGTTCAGATTCCGGATGGACATCTGCAAGCCGTGGCGCACCCGCAGGTAGGTGAGCAGATTGCGCAGCTCAGCCATGTTGGGGCAGCCGATGCGGATGTCGTTGACGTTCTTGCCCTGAGGGTCGAACTGGGTGACCCGGTAGACGTTGCCCAAGCTCTCGTCGGTGTACAGGAACACCATGATGTTCTCGTTCTCCGTGCCCATCCGCTCGTAGCCAGCGGTGAGGGCGTGCATGGGGTCATCGCCGAACTCCCGCAGGAAGGCGTCCGGGTCGTTGATGACCACCGCCGTCTTGATGCTGGCGTCATACATGTAGGCGTCCATCTGGCGCTTGACGAAGGTGTTGTCCACCATCCCCAGGTGCAGCGACCCCTCTCCCATCCGGCGGATGCCGATACCGGAGGCGGCGCCGGGCGTCCACGTTCCATCGGTCTGCTCCGGCTGGTCGGGAACGACTTCTGCCTGGGGCTGCGTGGCTTCTTCCGCCGCCACGGGCGCTTTCTTGCCCAGCTTGCCCCGTTTCAGGCCGCCCTTCCGACGGGTGGGCACAGCGCCTTCCGGTGCGGGAGCCGATTCTTTGCCCGCACCGCTCCGCCCCCGCAGGAGGGCGAAGGATTCGTCATCGTAGCAGTAAAGCTTCTGATCCTTGTCGTAAAAGACCACCCGCTCATAGCCGCTGCGCTTCAGCTCCAGCTGGGTCAGCTGCTCAATGTTCAGCTTCAGACCGCCATCGGTGTAGAACTCATCTGCGGTACAGCCGTGGATGAAGAACAGATGCCGCCAGGCGTTTTCCGGTGTAAAGTAGTTTGCTCCCATGATGGTTCTCCTCTGTTATCAGGGTCTGGTCTTCCGTCCAATGCGGGCGGTGACGTCTCTGGTCTGCACCGCACCCTCCGGCGGCGTGGCACGGGCGGACTCCTTCCCGGCAGCCACTGCGGCGATATTGCCTACGCGAGCCACTTCCTGTGCCGTCCCATCTCCGTACCGTCTGGCGCAGGGGAACGCACAACCCTCCACGCCAGCACCCCGGAGCTTTTCCGCCACCTCGTTGACCATGCGATCCCGGGTGATGGGGTTGTTGTCTGCGTTGCCCACGATGAGCTCCACGTGGTTGGTGACCACGCCAGCCTCATCAGGCAACGGGGTGATGACCACCGCCACCTGGTCTCGGGTGACCGGGTTCTGGAAGATGGCGTGGTACTCCTCCCGGTTCTCCTCGCTGAAGAAGTCCCCGTCGGAGTCGATCATCTCATAGTTTTCGTCCAGGATGTGTCCGATCTTAGCAGCTGTCTCAAAGCGGGACAGAGACATGGCCACATTGATATGAGCGGCGTTCTCCACCAATGCCAGCTCCTCCTGCAAGCCACGAATCTGCTCCACCCACTCCTGCAATTCTGTGGTGGTGGCGTTGTCCAGCTGGGTCAGCTGCTGGCGCAGCTGGTTGATGCGCTCCTGGGTGATGGACAGCTGGCCATAAGTCCAATAGTCAATGCCGCTGTCCTCCTCCACCTGTTCGCCGTCCATGGGGATGGTGTACACCCGATGCTGGGCGGCGTCCATGCTGTCCAGCAGCTGGGCTTCTCTGGTCTTGACGGCGTTGAACCAGTAGTTCCACTCCAATTCCGCCGCCGCCAGATCCTCCTTGCTGTCCAAGGCGTCAAAGAAGGCGTCCCGGCCGGCGGTGATAGCGGACTGATACTGTCCACCCTGGATGTCCTCCTGAGCCTGGCGGATCTTCCGGTCCAGGACGGTCATGCGGCGGCGATCCAGCAGCTGTGCCCGGAAGTTCTCCCGGAGCTGACGCACCAGCCGTTCTGCCTCCTGGCTCCAATACACGGCCAGCTCCCGCTGCCCCTGCTCTCGTTCTGTGATCTGCTGCGCCAGGGCATTGACCTTCTGATCTACCTGGCTGAGCTGGCCTTCCCATTTGCTGTTGAGCTGCGCCAACTCCGCCTGATGCTCTGTCCGCTGCTGGCGGAGCTTTGCATCGGTCTCCGTCCGCAGCTGGGCAAGACCGGTGCGCAGCTCGGCACGGCTTTGGTGGATCTCCTCCCGCAGTCCCTGGCGCTCGCTCTGGAACTGGCTCTGGAGCTGCTGCATCTGGGCGGCGTGCTGGGTCTGCATGGCACGGATCTTCTCGCTCTGGAGCCGTTCCTTCTCCTTCACCTCTGCATCCAGTGCCTGGAGGGCGGCGGTGTGGGCGGCACGCTCCTGCTGCTGCAACTGACGCATCTGCACTGCCATGCGCTCGTTCTCCAACTGCTGCTGCCGACGCACCAGTTCCATCTCCCGTTCCAAGCGGCGGTTCTGGCTGCTCAGGCGGTTGTTGTCACTTCTCATGCTGGAGATGCTATTTCTCAGAATGCGGATCTGACGCTGTTCAGGGGTTTCCGTATAACTCATATCTTAAATCCTCCATACATTTAAAAAGATGTGTGTGCAAACCGTTCCAGCACGTCCTTTGTGGGCACGCCCACCATGCTGATCCTGTCTTCCTTCCAGAAGAACTCCACCTTCGCCGGCTCCGAACCGTAGTGCCCCACCCAGTCCCGATAGCGGTCGGTCAAGGGGATGGCGTTCTGGTTGGAGGAGCCGCGGAGGTTCTTTCCGTCGTTCAAGGCTTCGATGTACGCGCCGTCCACCAGCAGGTCGCACTGGGCCAGCAGTGCCTGTACCCACGGGTCGTCGCTGGCCTGTAATTCTGCCAGGGTGTTGCCGGTGTAGATGATGACGCCGATGTCCCGTTCCCGGCGCACCTGTCCGATGACCTGGCACAGGGCTTCCGCCTGCAAGAAGGGCTCACCGCCGCTGATGGTTAATCCCGTCCGGCCGGAGCGCAGGATGTCCTGAGCCACCTGGGCTGTCTCCATCCACTTGCCGCCCTCTCTGGGCTGGCTCTGAGGGGTCATGCAGCCAGGACAGCGGCGGAGGCAGCCCTGCACCCAAAGTCCGTAACGCATCCCCGGCCCCAGGACGGTGACGCCGTCCTGGATGTTGTGCAGCTGTAGTTTCATCTCAGTTCCCCGCCCGTCTCCGGGCATCTACCTTGCGCTGGAGGGCTTCCACGTCGGCGAGCACATTGCCCAAGATGCGGTCGTAATCTGCCATCAGGGTCGCGCTCTGCTGGTTCCGCTCGGCCATCGCCTGGGCGAAGCTGGCCATGTCCACAAAGCCTTCCGCCTCCATGCCCTTCTGGATGCGTTCCAGTTCGGCGTAGTAGGCCACCATCTCCTGATAGCTCTCCTTGGCGGCAGCCACCGCCTGAAGCAGGGCGTCCAAGTCCGGTTCAAACTGCTCCTTCTGACGCTGGAAGCTGTCTCGCTCGGTCTTCAAGGCTTCGGTCTTGCTCTGGAGGTCGCTCACCTCCTGGGTAAGCTGGTCTTTCTGGGCTTCTGTCGCCTGGTGCTCGGCTTGGGCGCTGTCCAGCTGGGCTTTCAGCTGGGTCACCGCCTGTTCTGTCTCTGCCTGCTGGTGCTGGGTCTGGGTCAGCTGGTCTTCCAACGCCTTGCGCTCCTGCTGGAGCTGTGTCGCCTTGGTCATCTGCTCCTGGAGCAGGGTCTTGTAGTTCTGACTCAGATATCCCTGTCCAAACTGGCTGAACCGGTTGACGCCGCCGGCCAGCCCTAAGTAACCGGCATAGATCTGGTCGAACTCCTGGTTGGTAAAGGCGGCGGGCATATTCTGTTCTGCCGTCCGGAGGAGGGCGGAACAAGTGGTCAGCAGGCCGGCTACCAAGGCCACGTCGCTGTTCTCAGAGACCAAGAGGCTGGCCTGTCCCTCCAGCTGTCTCTTTAATTGTTTCTTTTCTCTGGAATCCATGGTCTGTTCCTCTCTATCTAAACTCGCCTCACGTCAACTGCTGGGTAAACACCCGGGTAGGCATCCGGCTGCACCGAATGCTGAGGGTCACCCCACTGCCGTCCCCACCGGCGGCCAGGTCGATCAGGTCGCTGTCCATGGGGGCCATGGCGTAGGGCAGCTTGACGGTGCGGAGGACGTCATCCACCTTGAGGACGATGGGTTGTCCGTTGGCGATGTAGATGGGTCCTACGTAGGCTTCCGACGTCACCTGGGTGGGCGGTGCGCCCTTGGTCAACAGGGGCAGCTCCTCTGCCCTTCCGTCCGGCGCCTGGGTGAGCACCAAGGTGACGGTATGGGCGATGACCGCGTTGGCCGCGGCCAACTCCATGCCCTGGGCGATGATCTTGGCGCTGTCCTGGGTGAATCCGTCGAGGACGAACCGGTCATCGGGCAGGAAGGGGTCGGCAGAGAAGTGGGCACGGATGGCGTGCTCCACCAGGAAGCAGTGGGCCGCCCGTCCCAAAGGGAAGATGCCCATGGTCTCCCGCGCCTTCTCCGGCACCAACCCTTCGCCCTGCTGCAGCAAGGTGTCCAGCGTAGCTCCCACTGTCTCAAAGGATGTCTCCACCTGCGAACAGGTCAAGTTCCGCTCGCCGAAGGTCAAGGCGGTGCTGTCCAGCAGGCGGTCAGAGTTCAGGTAATTGCGCAAGGCGCGGTTGGTCTCCGGCAGCTGCCGTTCCAGCTCCGACGCCACATCAAAGGGGTAATCCTCTCCCAACAGCCCCTGGATGCGCTCCACCCAGGCTGTCCAAAGGTTGGTTTCCTCCGGCAATGCCCAGGTGGCAGTCAGTTTTGTCCGTCCGTCTTTGTCACAGGAACAAGCACCGGCGGAACCGGTGTCCAGATCCAACACCAGGTAACGGGTGGGGTGACCGCCCTTTCGTCTGCTGCTGTCGTAGAGGGTGGCTGCTTCATATCGTGTTGTACTCATGATACGCCTCCTATGGGTTCAGTCTCACCTCAGCGGGAATGACTACGTCATCCTCGCCGCCGTCACTGGATTTTTTGGCGATGCCAGGCTGGATGCAGAACTGGACGGTCTTGCCTTCACAGTCTTCCTCCTCGTCCTCGGGCATATGACGCATCTCATCAAACAGTTCTCCCGGCTGGGGGTGATAGGCATACAGTCCCAAGCCATCCAACGCCGCCTCAAAGTGACGGAGGAATTTCGTCAGGGTCTTGTTGAGCTTGTGCAGCCCCTCCACGGTTTTGGGAGACGGTCCCGCCTGGGGCTGGTCAGCCTGGAAGACCACTTCCTCCCGCAGGAGCTTTTCCACATTTAAAATACGGTACAGCTCCAGATAACAATCCGCCAAAGCCTTCACCTTTCTGGGGTAGAGGGCCTTCTGCCACTGACTCAGGTGCTGGTAAAAGTCCGCCTTAACGGCGTTGAGCTGTTCCAGGGTATTGTCCAGCGCCTTGATCCAGTTGGCCTGCAAGGCGTTGGTCTTGTCGCACATCTCGCCGTGGATGGTCTCCAGGGTGCGTGCCTGACTGAGGGTCTCCTGCAGGTGGGCTTCCATATCTGCGTCGCAAGCCTGGCGCATCTCCCGCTGAGCCTGGGCCAGGTACTTCTGCACCAGCTTGTCCGCTCGCTCCTTGGCGCCGTTCTCCGCCTTGGCCTGCGCCTCTGCCAGGATGGCATCCGCAGCGGTCTGGGCGCTCTGGTTGATGCGTTCCGCTTCCAGCTGCGCCTCATCTTTCAGGCGCTTTGCTTCCTGCTCCGCGTTTTTCACGATCTGCGCTGCCTGGGTCTCGGCCTCCTGGAGCAGGCGTTCCGGCTCTTTCTGGTCGGGCACGGGGGTGACCGGTACCTCCTGGGGCTGCTGGGTGGGCTGGGCTTCTGTTAAGGTTTTTATGTAGCGCAGATGCCCCTCACGCACCGCATCTCTGGCACGCTGGATGTTCTCCAACACGCCTATGGTCAAGTTCCCATACCGATTTCCCATAACGCTGCACGCAGACCAGCTGACACGAGGGTTCTCCAGGTAAGGCACATAAACGCTGTCCATTCCACGCTCCGTATCCACCAGCTGACCGGAAGGATAACCTGTCGCCAGATCGTAGAACACGGCGTAGGCCACCACATCCATGTGCGCAGGCGGCTTCTCCAGCAGCGCATCCACCAGGGGACAGAAGCCGTAGTGCTCCAACTCGTAGCAGATCGCCTCCCGCAGCTCTACGAAAAAGTTCCGGCTGGCCAGCACATGGGTTCTCCCCACGTAATGATTCCGGTAACCGGTCTGGTATACCTCCAAGGCCGTGCTCAGGGGCTTTTTTGTCGTCATTGTCATCATCGGTTCCTTTCCCGTTTAGATCAGCTTGCTCAGCAGATCCGATGTACTCTTCTGGGTCACGTTCCCCTGCTCGTCCGTCAGCTCCACCACGACGCTGTAGTCCTCCCGGACGATGAGCCGCACCTGATAGCGCTGGCCGGCCGTCACGGCAAAGGGGAACCACAGCATAGAGCGACAGTCCTTCACGTCCGCTGCGCTGTCCGCCTCCTGGCCGCTCTGGGAACGGTAGAGCTTGATGACCATGCGGGAGGACTGGCTCACCACGGACACCGGATGGGACACCGCCGGGCGACGCGCTCCGCTGCCCACCAGGAAGCGCACCTCGCCGTCCAGCTTGCCCTCTGCCGGCATCCAGATGCCGTAGCCGCAGTCGGTGAACTGCTCCAACACCGGGTTAGGCTGGACGGGCGGCGCGGGAACAGACAGCACCGTGGAAGCGGTCTCTTCCGGCTGCTCTTCCTCCGGCTGGATGCCATAGGCGAACCGGGCAGCGCCGTAGGACACCGCCTCACTGGGACGGTAGAGCACCACCGGCATAGCGCCCTCCACCAGCGCCTCCAGGCTGCGCTTGACCATGGGCATCTTGCTGGCGCCGCCGGAGAGGACGATGCCCTGGACGGTGATGCCGTTGGCCTCGCTCTCCTCCAGCACATTCTGCACCAGCTCCAAGGTCTGGAACATCAGGTGCTGACTCAGCTCCTCGAACCGGGCCTGGGTGACCTCTACCTCGAGGTACTCCCCCTTCACCAGGATCTGCTGGACGCTGGTCTCGCCGTCGGTCAACTCGAACTTGGCCTGGATGGCCGCCTGCAGGATCTTCTGCCGATCCCGCTCGTTCTTGGGCGCATACTCATACTGTTCCAGCAGCTGGCGGCAGAATTCCTCATACAGCAGCCGGTCAAAGTCCTTGCCACCCACCTCCGGCAGGCCGTTCTTGGCGTGGAGCTGGTAGGGACTGCCCTTGCTCTGGGCGGTGACTACGGCGGTGTCGAAGGTGCCGTGTCCCAGGTCGTAGACCAGGACGGTGAACTGTTCCTCCTTCAGCCGGATATCCTCCGGGGCGATGTGCTGCATGTAGTGCAGGTAGTCGATGGCCACCGCAGCCGGTTCCGGCAGGCGACCCAGCACCCGGAGGGGGTGACCGTCCAACTCGACGGCCTGGATGGCCTGCTGCATCTGCTCCAGGATGGCGGTATCGTCAGCAAAGGAGGCGGGGAAAGTGAAGACCAGGTCGTAGATGGGGTCGATGCCCTTGTTCTTCAGCTCTTCCTCTGCCAACGTCACCAGGTCTCTGGCGATGGCGCCGTAGAGCTGCGCCACCGGCACCGGCTTTTCCACCTCCGGCAGGGCGATGCTCCCCTCTTTCAGCCGGGTCTTCACCGCGTGGACCAGCTGCTTGGGGTACTTCTGATACCGCTTCTCCGCCGCCTTCCCCTTCTGGAACACCACGATGGGGGTGCCGTCCGGCGGGGTCACGTAGGCGGTGGTGGGCATGCCCAGGTTGGACAGCTGGTACTTGCTGGGCAGCAGGGGCAAGGGGTCGCCCGCCTGCTGCTGGAGCAGGGAGACGTATCCGAAGCCGTTGCCAATATCACACCCCAGAATGGGGCGATGTTTTGCTGTTTGACTCATTGTGGTTCTCCTACTCAAACGGAGCTGCTGAGGTTGGTCAGCTGCACCGTACTCTCGACGGGTTTCATCCCATTGTCTGTTTTCATCCGCGCCTGAATGGTCAGCACCCCCAGCTTGTCCACCTGGAGGCGGCTCTCGTTCTCCGTGCCCACAGGCACACCGCCTTCTCCATGATCCACGGTCACCTCCATGATCTGGACGTAGTCCTCAAACACGTTGTTCCGATCCGGGTTGGAGACCACTGCCTCGTACACCTCGAACCCGGAATAGCGCTGATTCTCATGCAGGGTGCGGGAGCCATGATACTCCCCGGCATAGGGGATGGGGGTGCCTGCGGGGATGTAGGTGGCGATATGGCCCACCTTGTCGTCCGTGCCGTTATAGAAGCGGACGCCCAGGTCAAAGACGGTCCGCTGCTGCACCATGGTCGTATCGCCTGCCGGGTCCTGGTTCACCTCTGCCGTGCCGAAGCGAGCGGCGCCGTAGGCGATGGCGCGGCTGGGACGGAAGTAGATGATGCGGTCCTTGAATTGGGGCAGTGCCTCCTCCAAGGCCTTCTTGACCATGGGCATCTTGCTGGCGCCGCCGGTGAGCAGGATCAGCTCCGGCTGCTGGTTGGGATGCTCCAGGAGCATCTGCCGGGTGGCGTCGATGGTCTGCTGGAGCAGTCCGCTGGCGGCTTCTTCAAACTCCTGCTGGGTGATCTGGAAGGGCAGGAAGTCGTCCTCGTAGAACAGCTCTTCCTCCACATAATCGTCGGTGCTCAGGGCGATCTTGATGGCCTCCGCCTGACGCTGCAGGGTGTTCTTATGGATCGACTTCAAGGGCACGTCCAGCTTGGAGAGCACCAACTGATACACCACCTTGTCAAACTCCGTGCCGCCCACGTTGGACAAACCGCCGTGGGCGATGGTGTCATAGTAGTAGATACCGCCCTCCCGGTTCTCCCGTCCGCCGGGATAGGCCGCCACCAAGGCCAGGTCGAAGGTGCCGCCGCCCAGGTCGTAGGTCAGGACGGTGGTCTCCTCCTTGGTCTGTGCGTACTCCGCCAGATAGTCCAGGGCTGCCGCTGCCGGCTCCCGGATGGTGCCCACCACCTTCACCGGCGTGCCGTCCGCCAGGGTGGCCTGCTCGGCCAGCTCGATGAGCCGCTGGAGCTGGGCGGAGGTATAGGAGGCGGGATAGGACAGGGAGATCTGGTTGGTGGTCATCTGCCAGCCGGCGTGGAGCTGCTCGTTGGCACGGCGGACGCAGTGCTGGATGACACTGGTGATGGCCTCGCCATAGGAGATGGTGCGGTCGTCCAGGGTGATGGAGTCACCCAGGTGCCGTTTCAGATTGCGGATGCGATTGCTCACCGGCCGAGCACGGGTGCGCACCGCCTCTTCCCCACAGAGCACGCCTACCTTTTTGGAGTAGTAGAACACGCTGGGGATGCCATCCTGCAGGCCGCTGGGCAGCAGGTCGTGGACCGTACCGCCCATACGGGTGCCAGAGTCGAAATCCGAAATGAAGCAAGGGAAGGTATTGTAGTTGCCAAAGTCAATTCCGATGATTGCCATGTTGTTTCTCCATTCTTATCTCTTATTTTTTTCGGTCTGTATCCTCTGCGGGAAATTCTGAAAGCACCTCTTGGAAGCGTTTCAGTATCTTCCGCTTGCCCTCCTCTGTGCCAAATTGCTCTGACTCAGAGAGCACACCATCTATTTGTTTGATGATCTTTTCTATCTGCCCTTGGGCAGAATCCTCCTCTGTCCGCTCTAAAAAGTAGTTGTCCGGTAGTCCGAAGGCCTGGGCGATGCGCACGCGCATGGTCTTACGGGGATTGGAGACGCCGGACTCCCAGGCGGCAATGGTGCGTTGGGTGGTTCCTAGCTTCTCCGCCAGCATCTGCTGGGTCCAGCCGTGCTTTGCTCTTAAAATGATGATCTCCTGTGCAATATCCTGATTCATGGTATGATCCTCCTGTCGTCATTTCCTCTGTTGTCACTATAGCACGGAACAGATGCAACCGCAAGAGAAAATATGAAGTTTAGTGAAGAAAAAGAAAATTTATTCGTTTTTGTGATGTTTCCTATTGTCATCTCCCCGCCGATTTGCTATATTGGATAACACAGAACCACGAAAAGGAGGCAATCCGCCATGCTGCACGCCATTTCCAACCAGGAATTGGAACATCTTCTCACCCTCGACCATCCCTCCTGGACCCCCCAGGCCATCGCCCAGCAGGCGGAGGAGTACCGGAACTTCCTGGACGACCGGCTGGAAAACCCCCTCCGACGCTACCTGGACACCGGCAAGCCCCAGCAGTTCCAGCACGGTGAGTTCTCCCTCCTGCTCATCCAAGCCATGCGCCGCGGGTGCAGCTACCTCCAGGCCGTCCTCCTCATGGACGCCTACCTGAAGGACCCCCAAAACGGCAAGGCACTGATCTTACGGCGGTGATCCCATGAGCTACACAGGAGGATACAACACCCGGTACGACACCCTCACCCAGGGACAGCTGCATGCCCTGTTCAGCTCGGCTCAGTGGGCTGGACTGTCCTTTGAGGAACGTCTGGACGCCTGCCAGGAGGTGGCCAATCGCTACGCCGCCGAGCACGACGTGGAGCCTTGCCTCATCACCCACCACCCCATGGAGGGCAGCGCCTACGGGGAGCAGTTTGGCAGCACCATCCGGCTGAACACCTACCTGATACGGGATGGGCAGTTCTGCACCCATTTCTTCGACGAAAACGGGAACCGAGTGGAGAGCCGCATCGACGCCCTGGCGCCCAGTTGGAATACGTTAGACACAGTGTACCATGAAGGCACCCACGGAATCCAGACACAGTTGGGGCAGATTCCGGGCACTTATATCACCCCCAACATGGATTGGGACCTGTACCGCATCCAAGGCATCGAAAAGGAGGCCTACGCCGCCGGTCAGAGCCGGACGCTGCAAGCCCTGTCCGATTACGAGCAGACCACCGGCAAGTTCGACCCGGCCCGGCTGGACTACTTCACCTCCGCCCGGAACGACTCCTTCCAGACCGCCCTGTCCGACGCCGCCCGGCACTACAACGACCCCAACATCGAACAGACCTTGGCCACCGTCATCCAGGATCGGGAGGACAACGTGGTGCGCAGCAACACCAGCGCCAGCTATCAGGCCATCTACGACCTGTGCGAAAACTACGGCATCCACTCCTCCGCAGACCTGTCCAGCTCCCCCGAAGCGGTCAGCGCCCTGGCCGCAGGTGCCAATCCGGAAGCCCATGCCGCCGCTCCGCCGGAGACCACCGAGACCCAAGCGCCTGAGGAGACGGAGGAGACCACAGCCGTTCCGGAAGAAACAGAGGAGCATGACGCCGAAACACCCTCTCTCACGGACGACGGCTTGACCACGGAAACCGAAGAAGCCACCGACCTGTCCACAGAGGACGGCATGGAGTCGGACGGTGCTGTGGAGTTGTCCGGCGGTGAGGCGGACTATGACGACGGCGGTGGTGAAGTGGACGCTGCCCCTTCCGCTGGGGAATCCAGCGGGATCATCCAGGACGACGGTTTGGACGATGGCAAAAGCGACGGCAAGGGTGCTGGGACGGGTCTCAGCCTAGGCGGCGCCGCTCTGGGGGACGACGGGGCAACCCAGGACAACGATGACGACTACACTCCATAACAGCTGACAGGAGGAACCACCATGGCAGTGATGCGCGAGACCAATCTATATGGCTATTCCGTCCAGCAGGGGCAGTATCGCCCCACCAATGCCTCGCCTCGGTTCCTGTTCCGGGACCAGAGCACCGGACGGCATTTCGCCATCGACGAGCCGACGGTTTTTAAGAACCTCCTGCTCCTAGGCGGTGCTGGCAGCGGCAAGACCAACGTGCTCAACCAGATCGTCGCCCAAGCCCTCCACTGGAACCGCTCCGGCCAACGGGACGGAGTGAGTCTCATCTTTGACACCAAGGGGGACTACATCGCCCACCCAGGCTTTTACCAGGACGGAGACTACATCCTGGGCAACGACCGGCGCTACCGGAAGCGCAGCGTCACCTGGAACCTTTTTGACGAGGTGCTGGCGGACGGGAAGGACCCGGTGGACTACGAGGGCAACGCCCGCGAGATCGCCAACGTGCTCTTCCAGGGCCGCGGCTCTCAGACCCAGCCTTTCTTCGCCAACGCCGCCCGGGACATCTTCGCCAACATGGTCATCTACTTCATCCGCCGCCACCGGGACGCCCCGGAGCGGTGGGCCGGACAGCTGAACAACGCGGACTTCATCGCCTTCCTGCTACGCAAGACCCCCGCTCAGTTCGCCCAGTACTTTCGTATCTATCCAGATATGCACGGGCTCATCTCCTACATCGGCGACGGCTCCAGCAACCAGGCGTTGGGCGTGTTCGGCGAGCTGCGGAGTATGCTCTATGACTGCTTCCAGGGGGTCTTTTGCCAAAAGCCCTCCCCCACGCACCCCTCCTTCTCCATCCGCCAGGCCATCCGGCAAAAGGGCGGACGGAACATCTTTCTCCTGTACGACCTGGCACTGGGTGAAGTCATGACGCCCATGTACCGGCTGCTGGTGGATTTGGCGCTGAAGGAAGCGCTGAGCACCGAGGCCAACGGGCACACCCACGTGTTCTTAGACGAGCTGAAACTGCTGCCCAAGGTAACTCACCTGGAGGACGCCCTGAACTTCGGCCGCAGCAAGAAGGTGTCCGTGGTAGCAGGACTGCAAAGCGTGGGACAGATCTACACCACCTACGGCCAAGAAGCCGGTCAGGTCATCCTGGGCGGCTTCGGCTCGGTCATCGCCCTGAACACCGGCGACTACGCCTCCCGGGACTACGTGACCCGTCTCTTCGGCCCCAACGTCACCGCCTACCGGTACGAAAACGGCAGTCACACTCCTATCGACCGGGAGCGGGACGGGTTCAGCGTAGAACACTGGCACATTCAGCAATTACAGCCGGGACACGCCGTGGTGGGACTGGCCTCCCAGGCAGAACCATTCCTCTTTTTCTTCGAAAAAGACCCCTATTTGAGGTGATCTTATGGCTCACATCCATCATTTCCGCACCCTTCAACAGGTGCAGCGTCTCTCCCTCCAGGAGGTGCGCTCTCCGCAGCATACCGTGGCCAATTTCGCCGCCTTCTGCGGTGCCCGGCGGCAGCGGGAGGCGGTGGGGCTGCACGAAATGGAGCGCTGCTGTGGCAAACGAGGGGTGGTCCTGATCCACAACGACCCTCAATTGGAGGGGCATCTGGGCCGCATCTATGACCGCAATCCCCTTCTCCGCCGCCTGCCCGCCCAGTTCCAAATGTACCTGGCCAATCCAAACGGCGCCGCCAACGCTTTCTACGACCCGCTGTACGGTCTGTCCGCCAGCTACGTACTGGACATTCTCTGTCCCGTCAGCGACGACGGCTTCCGTTCGGAGACCCAGGCGGTGCGGTCAGTGCTGTCCGACTATCTCGAAATCCTGCGCTTCCAGTTCTCCAAGCACCCCGCCCCCTTCGGCGCTTCTCCCTACAATCTGGACTTGCTGCTGGAGCTGACCCGGATGCCCTACGCCGACCTGGAACGGAACGTGCTGGCCTTCCTGTCCCAGCCCCTGTCCGGTCAGCTCATGGGACGGCTCTCCCAGAGCGGCAGCCAGCAGAAAGCCTTTCATGCCGTCCGGGCCTTTGCCCAGACCATGAATAAGTGCCTGTGGACGCCCCGTGGCTTTGCCGGACACACGAAGCTGAGCCTGACCCAGGCGGTGAGTGAAAAGAGCCTCATCAGCATCTACGTGCCTGGCAGCCGGTCAGAGATCTTGGACTACCTGGCTGTCGAGCTACAAGCCCTCAACGACCAGAACGCCCCCTATCTGCTGGTCACCAGCGGCATCACCCTGCCCAACAGCCCCCGCTTCCAGTCCCTCTTTCTCCAGGAGCACAGCGGCATGCACTACGCCACCGGCATCCTGGCAGAGGATCTGTCCAGCGCCGTGCAGACCGACACATCCGACCGCACGCAAGCCGCCCTGTTCGGGCAGCTGCAAGAGCTGTTCGTCTTCGCCTGTTCCAGCACCCTGGCCGCCGCCCCCTTCTCCGCCGGCATCGGGCAATACTACCGGCAGGTGACAGAGCGGCACGCCGACCGGCACCGGGAGCCCTTCCGGATCTTCTCCTCTCACGGCCAAGGCATGGCACAGCGGGAGGTACAGCAGGCGGTGGTGAACCCGGAGGAGCTGACCCGTCTTGGGGATGGCTGTCTGTTGTACGGCAAGAACCACCCCATCCCCATCCTCGTCCAACACTTTACCCTTTAGGAGGTGCGCTATGGCCATTCGATGTGACGATTGCCGCTATCTGTTCTCCAAAAAACGGGTCAGCTGCCCCTTCTGCGGCGGCCAGACCATCCGAGACGACCGCCCCGATGCCGACCTGCTGGCTGCCGGCTACACCATGGCACCTCAAGGCCGACAGAAAGCAGCGCCTGCCGACCCCTTTGAAGCCATGCTCCGGGCCTACCAGGAGGAGCAACAGCAGACCCAGCCCATCCCCACACCGCCGTCTGCGGCAGAACCGTCGGAACCGGAACAGCCCCAGGGCGGAGTGGATTTCTTCTCCCAATTTCAAAGCGGCGCTCCCGCGGCGGACATCCCCACGGTGGAGTCCACCCGTCGTGCTCAACCCCAGCCAGAGCCTGCCCGGCGGCAGCCCACGCAGCCCGACCCCTACGAGACGGAGCTGCGAGAGATAGAACGGCAGCAGCGGCGGTTGGAGCGCCAGTACCGGCGGGCAGCCTTTTGGGATCGCCTGTCCAGTCTCCGTTGGGGAACGGTGTTCCGGGTGGTGGTGTTCGTGCTGGTAGTCATCGCCGCCATCGGCCTTTGGAACATGCGCTACACCATCTTGAACTCCGTCCTGAACCTGGTCATCGGCCTCCTCCCCGTTGTCCTTCTCATCTGGGGTATTTGGCTGCTCATCCGCTCTATCTTCCGATGACCGGCCGAAAAAACGCAAAACGCAGCCTGTGTGACAGTGAAGCACAGGCTGCGTTCGCATATTCCCATTATAATATATCGTAAAATTGTTCGTTTCAGGAGGAGTGTGTAGTTGGTTTCTGTATAAAAATAGGAGGATTTAAGAAATGAGTTGTTCGTAACAGGTTCGCACGGGGCTGAAGGGGGTTATTCCCCCTTCAGCTTTTTGATTTCTTGGGTCATGATGGGCAGGACCTGGAACAGGTCGCCCACGATGCCGTAGTCGGCAATGCTGAAGATGGGTGCGTCGGGGTCCTTGTTGATGGCCACGATGCAGTCAGAGCCGCTCATACCAGCCTGATGCTGGATGGCGCCGGAGATGCCGCAGGCGATGTACAGCTTCGGAGCGACCGTCTTACCGGTCTGGCCGACCTGATGGACGTGGGGGATCCAGCCGGAGTCCACGGCGGCACGGGAGGCGCCGACGGCACCGCCCAGAGCGTCTGCCAAGGGCTTGATGTAATTTTCAAAGCCTTCCGGGCCACCGACACCGCGGCCGCCGGAGACGATGATCTCAGCGTCTTCCAGCTTGATCATCTCTGCTGCCACTTCGCTGATGGATTCCACCAGCTTGGTGCGGATGATGTCTGCGGGGACGGGGATGGAGACCTTGACGACTTCAGGAGCGTTCCCTTCCTGGGGAGCGGCCTTCTTGAAGACGCCGGGGCGGATGGTGCCCATCTGGGGACGGGTGTTCTCGCACATGATGGTGGCCATCAGGTTGCCGCCGAATGCGGGACGGGTCCAGCCCATGACGCCCTCTTCCGTGATATCCAGGGAAGTGCAGTCTGCGGTCAGGCCAGTCTTGACCCGGCAGGAGACGCGGGGGCCGAAGTCACGGCCAATGATGGTGGCGCCGATCATCAGGATGGAGGGCTTGTACTCTTCCACCAGCTTGACCATGCCGTAGGCATAGGCGTCGGTGGTGTAGTGTTCATAGGCGGGGTCTTCCACAGAGAGGATCTTATCCGCACCATAGGCGGCTGCTTCCTTCTCTGCTTCTGCGTTGTCCTTGCCCAGGATGACTGCTACGGCCTGCTGACCGGTCTTGTGGGCCAGCTGAGCAGCGGGGTTGAGCAGTTCCAGGCCGACGCTGGCGGCTTTGCCGTCATCCGTCTCAATAAATACCCAAATATCTTTGTATTCCGTAAAATCCATCATCGCTGGCCTCCTTAAATCTTCTTGTCGTCGCTCAGCAGGGCAACCAGTTTGACTGCGCTGGCGGAGAGGGTATCCTCTTCCACGACGACACAGTTCTTGTTATGCTGGGGCGTGAAGCTCTTCTTGACCTTGGTGGGGGAACCCTTCAGGCCGGCACGGCTCAGGTCGATCTGGCCTTCCATGTCCTGGGGGGTAATGGTGGGGATCTGAGCGCGGTTAGCAGCCAGACGCTTCTTCACGGTGGGGTAACGCAGCTCAAAGGGGGTCTTGGTCACGGAGATGACCACCGGCAGCGCTGCTTCCAGCACGTCGTAGCCGTCCGCAGTCTCCTTGCGCACCTGGACCTTGTCCCCTTCACAGGCGACCAGCTCGGTGGCGTAGGTGATCTGGGTGTAGCCCAGGTGTTCTGCCATTTCGGGACCGACCTGACCGGTGTCCCCGTCGATGGCCTGCTTGCCGCAGTAGATGACGTCGAACTTCTCGCCGCGCTTTTCCTCAACGGCCTTGACGGCGCAGGAGAGGATGTAGCTGGTGGCCAGGGTGTCCGAGCCGCCGAATTCTCGGCCGGAGACCAGGTAGGCTTCGTCTGCCCCGACGGACAGGCTTTCCCGCAGTACGTCCTCTGCCTGGGCAGGGCCCATAGACATGACGGTGACGGTGCCGCCGGTCTTGTCCTTCATTTGCAGTGCCATTTCCAGCGCGAACCCGTCAAAGGGGTTCAGGATGCTGGGCACGCCGGCACGAATGAGCGTATTGGTGACCGGATCGATCTTGACCGCAGTGGTATCCGGTACCTGTTTGACACAAACCAGAATATTCATCTGTTCTTTCCTCCTTAGATCTTACCGACCAGCGTCTTACCGATGATGTAGCGCTGGATCTCGCTGGAGCCTTCATAGATGGAGAAGATACGGGCATCACGGACCAGCTTTTCCAGGGGATATTCCTTGGAGTAGCCGTAGCCGCCATAGATCTGCTGGGCCTGCAGGCAGATGTCCAGGACTGCTTCCGAGACAAAGCACTTGGTGCAGGAGCCGACCAGGGTGTCATAGATGCCGCGGTCCACCAGAGCGGCGGAGTAAGCCAGCTGGGAGCGGCAGCACTGGAGCTTCATCTCCATGTCCGCCAGCTTGAACTGGATGCCTTCCAGGTTGCCGATGGGCTGACCGAAGGACAGGCGGGTTCTGGAATATTCCAGAGCCAGATCCAGGGCACGCTGTGCCACGCCCACTGCGGGAGCAACGCCGGTGGGACGGGTGCGGGAGAGCATCTTCATGATGGTCTTGAAGCCGCTGTTTTCCGGGCCGATCATGTTTTCTGCGGGAACACGGACTTCGTCCAGGGCGATCTCGGTGGTGTTGGAGGTACGGATGCCCATCTTGTTCTCGTGCTTGCCCACGGACAGACCGGGCATATCGCGCTCGACGATGAACAGGGAGATACCCTTGCTGCCCTTGGAGGGGTCGGTGGCTGCGGTGACGGTGTAGATGTCGGAAATGCCGCCGTTGGTGACGAAGCACTTGCTGCCGGTCAGAACGTATTCGTCGCCGTCCTTGATGGCCTTGGTCTTGCAGTTGCCTGCGTCGGAGCCGGACTGGGGCTCGGTGATGCACATGGACCAGAAGGAGCCGTTAGCCAGGCGTTCGCCCCACTTCTTCTTCTGTTCCTCGGTGCCAGCCAGCATGACGGGCTTGTAGCCGAAGGTCTGGCCGCTGAAGGTGTTGGCGAAACCGGCGTCATGATAGGCCATGGCTTCCCGGATATACATGATGGTAGTCACGTCCAGGCCAGCGCCGCCGTATTCTTCCGGCACGTCGATGCCCCAGAAGCCCAGGTCCATCAGCTTGCGGACGGTGTCGATGGGGCAGATGCCCTTTTCATCGTACTCTGCTACATAGGGGTCCACTTCCTTGCGCATGAACGCATGGACCATTTCCACCAGGTCTTCCTGGTCGCGGGTCATCAGCTGATACTTACTCATATAGCGCACCTCTTTCTATTGTAATTTGTTTGATCCTTCTTGGTTTCAGCGTCCCTGGAAAACCGGCTTCCGCTTTTCCACGAACGCAGTCAGCGCCTCCCGATGATCCTCGGTCAGGCTGCATACATACTGCGCTTCCACTTCGTTCTGCATACAAGCATTCAACTCCGGGAAGGCTGCGTTGAACAGCAGGCGTTTCATCTGCGCATAGGCCACGCTGGGGCCGTTGGCGTACTTTTTGATGTAGCCACGTACCGTCTCTTCCAGTTGTTCCTTGGGCACAGCCTCGGTGACCAGGCCCCAGTCACGGGCCTGTGCGCCGGTGAAGCGCTTGCCGGACATGAGCAGCTCCGCCGCCTTGTTGGGGCCGACCAGTCTACTCAGCATATAGGTCACGCCGCCATCGGGGACGAACCCGATGTTGACGAAGGCGAACACCATCTTCGCCGTCTCCTCCACGATGGAGAAGTCGCAGGCCAGGGTGATGCTCATGCCCACGCCGGCCACGGCGCCCTCCACCCAAGCGATGGTGGGCTTGGGCAGGGTCTTGAGCCGCATGATGAATTCACCGCCGTTGCGGATACCACGCTTGGTCACGTTGATCCCGCTGTCCAGCCGTTCCTTCATGGCCTTCACGTTACCGCCGGCGCTGAAGTTGCCGCCGGCGCCGCGGATGACCACGGCTCGGACGTCATCATGCTCCTCGCAGTAGGTCAGGCACTGGGACAAGTCCTGCATGGCCTCTGCGGAGATGGGGTTGTACTGCTCCGGCTTGTTGAGCAGGATATAGGCCACGTGCTCTTTGACCTCAAAAGCGATGTCATTGGTTTTAAAATTCAGTTCCATCATTGTTTTTCACCTTATTTTGTTCCAACAGTTATTTTCAGATAGGGATTTCTATGCGCAGGCGCTGTGTCGGCACAGCGGGCGGTCAGACCCGCCGTGCCAGACACGCTGGAGGGACGCCTGCCTGAGGTCAAGGGCACGCCAGGGGGCGTATCCTACTGGCTCGTCAGATCAGTCTTCGGTCACCGGGCATTCGTCAAAGCGATCCCAGTCGCCTTCCTGCCAAACGCGCTTGTTGGGCAGAGTGACGGTGACACGAGTGGTGTTCATCAGGTGGTACCAAGCCAGGTTTTCGGAGATGCTGTTATGGCCCCAGGTACCGCAGCCCAGAGTGGGAGTGGTGGGCATACCGTTGTTGATGCCGGAGGGAGTCTGGTTGACCTGGAAGCGGGAGACGGGCAGCAGATGTGCAGCGTACTCGATCTTCTCCTGATCGTGGGTCCAGATGGCGCTGTTGTGGCCTGCGCCTTCCATTTCCAGGTTGGCTACAGCCTTGGCAACAGTTTCCTTAAAGTCGGTGTAGGTGATATAACGGACGAAGGGGAACAGGATTTCCTTGGACAGGACATCGTCTTCTGCACAGCCGGTGTACTTGCACATCAGGACTCTGCAATGCTCAGGGACTTCCACGCCGATCATCTTGCCGACGACCTGGGGAGAACGGCCGACAACGTCACGGCTGATGTGCTCGCCATCGGGGAAGACGACCTTACGCAGCTTTTCGATCAGCTCCTCGCCTTCTACCAGGTAAGCGCCGTTCTTCTGCATCTTTTCCAGGAACTCTTCTTCCATGGATGCGGGCACGTGGATGGTCTGTTCACTGGTGCAAGGCACGCCGTTGTCATAGGAACGGTTGGCCACTGCCAGAGCGGTCATGCGATCCAGGTCATCATAGTCGTCGCAGATGATCTCCTGGCAGTTGCCCTGACCGACGCCGAAGCCGGGACGGCCACAGGAGTAAACAGCCTTGACCATGCCGGGGCCACCAGTGGCGATGTTGGCGTCACAAGCAGCCAGCATGACGTCAGTTGCTTCGATGGAGCAATATTCCGGTTCGATGACCTGCATCAGGTCAGCAGGAGCACCCAGTTCTTCGATGGCAGCACGGATCATATTGACCGTCTTCAGGGAGACGTTCTTTGCAGAGGGATGGGGAGCGATGATGCAGGCATTTCTGCACTTAACAGCCATCATGCCGTTTGCTGCGATGGTGATGATGGGATTGGTGCTGGGCATAACGCAGCCGATCACGCCCATGGGCTTAGCCATGACGCGGACGCCGGGTTCGTCACGCAGGTTCTGGATGTAGCCAACGGACTTCTTGCCGCGCATGATGTTCCACTGGTTGGGGATGGAAGCCAGGATCTTGGCAACCTTCATCTCAGGGGTGCCATACTTGGTCTCCAGATGGGCTTCCAGCGCCAGTTCTTCCTTTGCGTCCACCACGGTCTTGCCGATGGCACGGACGACCTTGTCGATGGTCAGCTGATCCAGCGCGGTGCGTTCAAATTCCTTCTGTGCAACCTTTGCACGCTGAACCAGACCATTGATGTATTCCTTTACATTGCGTTCTGCCATGATAAATTAACCTCCAAAAATTTTTATCTGACACGGCACTCCGTCTGTGACGGGCACCATGGAGTTACCTCACTTGTTTTTGACCTTCATTTCCCACTCGGCTTCCATTTCGTCCACCTCTTCCGCCGTGAAGCCCAGGGCTTCCAGCACCTCATGGTTCTGTTCGCCCAGCGCCGGTGCTTTGCCGTAGACCGGCTCGAAAGCGGAGAATTTAAAGGGGTCAGAGGGGAATCGGCGGGTGCGGATGGTGGTCATCCCATCTGCCATAGGCATATCGGCGATCCAGCCGCACTGGTTGAAATGCGGATCCTCGTCGATGTCCTTCATGTTGTAGATCTTGGAGCAGGGCACGCCCGCCACCATCAGCAGGTCGATGGCGTCGCTGACCTGTTCAAAGTTGCTCAGCCAGTCCTCGATGATCTCGATGAGCAGCTGCTTGTTCTCTACACGCTTGTCGTTGCTGACGAAGCGGGGGTCGTCGATGAGATCAGTCCGCTGCATGACCTTGCAGAAGGTCTCCCACAGCTTGCTGCTGAGCACGCCGATGACCACGGACTGGTTGTTCCTGCCCTTGAAGATGCCATAGGGGGCCAGGTTGCTGTGGTGGTTGCCCGTTCTGGTCTGCATCACGCCGGTGATGCCGTGATCCAGCTTGGCGGCCATCCACATCAGGCTGCGCGCCAGAGAGATATCGATGTGCTGCCCTTCCCCGGTCTCAGACCGGTAATAGAGGGCGGTGCCGATGCAGCCGAAGGCGTTCAGGGCGCCCATCCAGTCGCCGATGGCGGAGCCGATCTTGGTGGGTGCGCCATCCGGTTCCCCGGTCATCTCCATCATACCGGACACCGCCTGGGCGATGACGTCATAGCCGGGTCGGTTGGCGTAGGGGCCTTCCTGGCCGTAGGCGGAGATGGAGCAGTAGATGAGACGGGGATTAATCTCCTTCAGGGTCTCATAATCCAGCCCCAGCTTTTTCATGACCCCAGGTCGATAGCTCTCCAGCAGCACGTCCGCTTGCGCCGCCAGCTTCCGGAAGGCTTCCGCCCCGCGGGGGTCCTTCAGATCCAGCACTACCGACTTCTTGCCTCGGTTGGAGGTGCAGTAGTTGATGCTGATGCCGTCGATGATGGGGGGAAAGTAGCGGTTGTCGTCGCCCAGCACCGGCTTTTCCACGTGCCAGACTTCCGCACCGTAATCAGCCAACATGGCGCCTGCCATGGGGCCCGCGTAGTTATTGGTGACATCCAGAACCTTCAGGTTCTCGTAGACTTGTCTTCCCATTGTTGTTTCCTTTTCGTCCTAAGTTTAGATTACCAAGCCCACATGGTCTCGAAGTAAGCATGCAGCTCGTCGGGGTCGGTGACCTCAGCCACACCCAGCATACCCTGTTCGTTGGTCCAGCAAGCGTGGTAAGCAGCTTCCATCTGTTCCTTGCTGCCGATGCCATAGGTCTGGGGAGTGGGGATGCCCAGGGACTGGTTCATGTCCAGGACCACCTTGCAGCAGGCGTCTACCAGAGCTTCCCGTTCCAGACCGGTGCTGTCCACGTTCATGAAGTCAGCCAGCTTCTGGAGACGTTCCATGGGGACGGTCTTGCCGCAGTGCTGGATGGCGAAGCACAGACCCCAAGCGCAAGCGATGCCATGAGGTACGTGCAGTGCGCCGCCCAGTGCATGAGCGATGGCGTGACCTGCCTGGAGGGTGCTGCTGGCGAAGCTGGCGCCGCCGTAAGTAGCAGCCTGCATCATCTGGCCGCGGGCTTCGATATTCTTGCCGTCTTCCACAGCCACGGGCAGCCACTTGATGACACGGCGGATGGCGTTTTCGCAGAACATATCGGCGAATTCATTGTGGCGGCCGACCAGGTAAGCTTCCACAGCGTGGGACAGAGCGTCCATACCGGTAGAGGCGGTCAGACCCTTGGGCAGACCCAGCAGCAGAGCGGGATCCAGGTAAGCAGCGTAGGGACACATCTTGACCACGTCCTTGATGCAGACCTTTCTCTGGCTCTCGGTGTCGGTGACGATGGACAGTGCAGTCACTTCGGAGCCGGTGCCGGAGGTGGTGGGGATGGCGATGACCTTGGGGCAGAGGTTGGGGATGGGCTTGCCCACACCCAGGACGTAGTCCAGCAGGTGGCCGGGGTTGGTGTGCATGACAGCCATGCACTTGGTGGTGTCGATGACACCGCCGCCGCCGATGGCGATATAGATGTCAACGTTCTTCTCGTCTGCTTCCTTCGCAGCCGCTTCGATCATTTCCACGGGAGGGTCAGCGGTGACGCCGCCGAACTCTTCCACGACAAAACCAGCTTCCCGCAGGGGAGTCAGGACGGAGTCAGCGATGCCGACCTGCTTGATGCCTTCGTCATAGACGGCCATGACGGTCTTCACGTTCAGGCTCTGCAGCAGAGTGGCGACCTGCTTGGAAACGCCTTCGCCATAGATGATACGGGGGGCATTATAAGCGTCAAATGCGATCATAATCAAAAATCTCCTTTCCCAGAGGGATACGGTGGGGCAGGCGGTTGGGGGAGCGCGCCTGCCCCCGGATTGGAATGGAATCAGTGGATCAAGCTTCTTCGGTGTCCTTCAGCAGCGGACGATCCAGCTTGGGGATCAGCGCGCCGCAGACCAGACCCAAGGTGCACAGGACGAAGGCCATGACGAAGGCGATGGCATAGGAGCCGGTGCCGTCGATGCTGGCGGCTGCCACTCTGGGGATGACCTGAGTCATGACCATGTAGCCCAGCAGAGCGAAGCCATAGATGTTGCCTGCGTAGACAGGGCCGAAGGAAGTGGTGCTCATGACCGGATAGACGGTGTTGGTGGCACCGAAGCCAGCGCCCAGGCAGACATAAGCGACCAGGATGACGGCGACGGATTCACCGGTGAGCAGGCACAGGCCGCAGATCATGCACAGCAGCCAGCAGCAGCCGTAGATCTTCTTGTAGCCCAGGTTGTCCACCAGCTTGCCCAGCAGGAAGCGACCGACCACGTTGCCCACGTTGTACAGGGAAACGCCCAGCGTAGCATAAGCCAGATCGATGCCCTTATCAGTCATGAACATGGAGAAGCGGGAGAACATGATGAGGTAGAAGGCGGGGAAGAAGGCCATGGCAGCCAGCTGGAGCCAGAACTGCTTGGTCTTCCAAGCCTTGGAGATGGGGTAGCTCACGTACTGAGAGGAGAGCGCCTGCCCATCGGCGGGTGCCACGTACCCTTCGGGGATGTAGCCCAGAGGTGCGGACTTCATGCCCATGCCGCAGATGATGCAGACTACTGCGCAGACGATGCCGCAGGCGAAGAGGGTGACTTTGACGTTGAATGCCTGGGTGATGTAGGAACAGAGCGGTGCCAGGAAGGCGGAGGAGCCGCCGTTGAAGGCCATGCACAGACCGGCTGCCAGACCCTTCTTGTCGGGGTACCAGCCCATGACGCAGTACATGGTACCGCAGTAGGTGATGCCGTTGCCCATGCCGATCAGAAAGCTGTAAGTGAAGTACAGCAGACCGGGGGCGGAGTTGGGCACCAGGCCGGTGAGGATGAGGCCAGCACCGAAGACGATGGCGCCGATGAGGGTGACGGCCTTGCCGCCGAACTTCTGGAGCAGCTTACCGCCGACGATGGAGCCGATGGGCCAGAAGGTCAGCATGGTCGTGCCGATGTTGGCGATGGCGGAAGCCTCCCAGCCGTAGTAGGCTGCCAACGGGGTGATAAATACGGATGTCGCGTTGATAATGCCGGCGCAGAGGAGGATGATCAGACCCCGGATCATAATGCCGGTTCTGTTCACATGTTGTGCGTCGAGATGAGTCATAACGTACCACCAATTCCTTTCTTTTCTTCGATTCGTTTGGAGTCGGATGGCCATCCATAATGCCTGGCAGCCTGAGCTGTCCTGCATCAAACTGTGCTTTCATTGTACCGACCAGACCCGGTTCAGACAATGTGTGCCGATGACAAAAACCCCGCCGATTTTCCCACTTCTGAACAAAGGCACCGTCTCTTGCAGGCGTACACATTATTCTTTTTGTACAGGACGCCGTTCAGCTTCTCTGCTCTCGCAGTTTGTCAACTTTCTCTGTTTTCTTACATTATATAAAACAGTTTCGTTCAGGCAAGATGTGTTCCACACAAAAAACCACCCATTCCTATTGCAACTCGCACAAAAGAACGCTCCTACACACGCTTCTCACACTTTTGACAACCTTTTTTCTTGATTCCTTGTTGCATTTTACCATTTGCGTCCCTTTTTCATCCTTTTCAACTTCCTCTATATTTCCATTTTCATCCGTCCCGCACCTGCATTTTCCCAATTCTCCCCCGTTTTTTGGACATTTACGGGACTCATTCTAATCTCTCCCGTTCCTTTTATGAAAAATGTAAAAAAAACAATCTGTTTTTGTTGGCCCCGCACATAGGCCGTCCTGTAGCTTTGATGGTATAAAGAAAGGACTCCATATTGTAAAGACAAAATCAAGAGAAGAAAAGAGGTTGTTCTATGGAGATTCTCGCTTGTATCCTGGGCTTCCTCGTGGTGATCCTATTGGTCTACCGCGACTGGTCCGTGTACCTCGCCACCTTCGCCGGCCTGTGTGTGGTCGTGCTGCTCTCCGGCAGTGATTTCATGACCGCCATCACAGAGACCTACACCAACGGCGTCTTCACCGCCATCAACAGTTTCCTCTTCATGCTCATGTTCGGCTGCGTCCAATCCTGCCTCTATCGGGAGAGCGGCGCCGCCTACTCCATCGCCTCCACCATCATGCACAAGCTCATCCGAGAGGACACCAGCAACACCGCTAAGAACATCATCTCCCTGAGCATCATCATGGTCATCGGCACCCTGCTGAGCATGGGCGGCATCATCGCCGGTGTGGTCATCGTCCTGATGTACCCCATCGCCCTGGCCATCTTCGAGCACTGTGACATTCCCAAGCGGTTCATCCTGGGCGTCCTGGGCGCTTCCGCCTACACCTTCACCCTGACCCTCCCCGGCAGTCCGGAGGTCACCAACGTGGCCGCCATGACCGTCCTGAAGACCAGCTCCACCGTAGCCGCCATCCCTGGCATCGTAGGTGCTGTGGTAGAGGTCATCGTCATCCTGGTTGTGCTCAACGCTATGATCAATCGTGCCCGTCACAACGGGGATCATTTCCAGCGCCACCCGGAGGACCCCTACATGGATGAGACCTCGGAGAAGCCCCCCTTCCTCCTCTCTCTCGTCCCCCTGCTCTTCCTCTTTATCGTCTTCAACGTCTTCAACCTGCACATCGTCCCCTGCCTGATCCTCAGCTGTGTCCTCTCCATCGTCCTGTTCTGGAAGTGGCTCAAGCCCAAGGACGTCAAGCACATCGTCTGCCAGGCTACCGTGGATTCCATCCCCATGACCATGAACGTCGGCGCCATCTGCGGCTTCGCCGCCATCATCACTAACTCCGACGCCTTCCAGACCATCCTGGATGCGCTGACCAGTATGAACGCCTCCCCCATCCTCATCTGTGCCGTGGTCGTGGCCATCATGTGTATGCTCACCGGCGGTTCCTCCACCGGCCAGCTCATCGCCCTGCCCATCATCGCCCCCCGGCTCATGGAGATGGGCCTGAGCGTGGACATCATCCACCGGGTCTCCGTCTTCGCCGCCACCACGCTTGACTCCATGCCGTACAGCGGCTCCATCCTGATGCTGCTGCCCATGTGTCATATGAAGCTGAAAGAGATCTATCCAGCCATGTTCATCACCACCGTCCTGGCCACCACCTGCGGCACCATCGCGGTCTGCCTCATGTGCGCCCTCTTCCCGGGTCTGACCTGACCAGGACCCCGCCTTCTCTGTCCTTGATACAGAGACAACACAAAAACGGAGCCGACCTTTCTCCGCAGGTCGGCTCCGTTGCTTTTTGCCTATTTAGTCGTGGGTGATCATCCGATTTTTCCGATACAGGAAGATCTTGAAGGACAGCTGCAAATTGAACAGCAGCTTAGCGTTCTTCTCCCCGGACAGGTCGATGCTGCACAGCTGCTCGATCTGCTGGATGCGGTAGTTGATGGTGTTCCGGTGGATGAACAGCATCTGTGCCGCCTGTGCCTTGTTGAACCCGGTCTCCGCGTACACCCGCAGGGTCTCGAACAGTTCCCCGCCCTTCTTCCGGTCATAATCCGCCAGCTGCTTCAGGGCTGGGTGATAGCAGTGATCCAAGAACTGCTCCTCCTTCACCTGATCCAGGATGATGTAGAGCACATAGTCCAGGTAGAAGAAGAAATGCCCCACCGAATCGGTGCGGGTGCTGAACTCCAGCACCTTATTGGCCTGGTTGAAATGCTCGCCGAACTCGGAGATGTCCGAGAAGACGTTGCTCACCCCCACCAGCAGGTTCTGCTTCTCCGCCATCTCCTGGAGCTGTGCCCACTTGTCCTCCGGCAGCTCCCCATTGCTCTGGGTGCTGACCAGACAGACCAGGGAGGAATGCCAGGGGAAACAGGGCTGATCCACCAGGATCTTGGTCAGCTCCGGCATGAGGATGTAGGTGTAGTAATCGGTGTCCTTGGAGTATGGGGTGCGGATGACCATGGCACGCATGTACTTTTGGAATTTCAGGCCGCTGATCTTGGCACGGAGGTTGGTCTCCGCCGGAGTAGCGCCAGCCACAGCGTCCAGTAGGATGTTGGTGCGCATGATGGAGCGATAGTCGTTGATGCGATCCATGTCCTTCAGCCGCAGGATGCCCTCCTTCACCCGGTGGGCGAACAGGGGCAGCATCTTCCGGGTGTAGCTGTCAAAGGCCGGACGGCTGTTCAGTGCGAACACATATCCCAACGAGGCGTTATTATGCCACAGCGGTTCGACCATAATATACTTGTCCATCTTCTGGCAGTACAACTCTACCACGTGGCTGTTCTTGGGCACATTCAGCTGCCGCCGCTGGAGGTTGATGTAGTCCATCAGCGTCTCGTCGCAATAGCCCTGATAGATGCTGTTCATCCAGACGGGCACGTCCACGTAGAAAGGCTCCGAGTGCTCGATGATCTTGCCGGAAATGTCGATGGCCACGAACAGGTTGCCGGTGTAGGTGGCGGCGTCGGTGAAGATGGTGCGCAGGTCCACGCCGGAGATGAGCTTGGTCACGATGTCGCCGTACTGGGCTTGCAGCTCCGGTGTCTCGCTCACCTGCAATTTCACATACCGAAACACCTCCGCCAGAGAAAGCCCGTCCCGGATCTTGGCGCAGTTCTGCAGGCTCTTCTCCCGGAACTCCGGCACCTCCCCCTGATAGATCAGGCAGGTGGGGAGCTTAGTTGCGGGGCCGATGTCCTCCGCTCGGATGAAGTACACTGTCCGGGCGTACAGATGCTGGCAGTTGCGATCCATCAGGTTCAGATCCTCTACCTCGCAGTCCTCCTCGACCACCACGTCTGTCACCATATCTGCTTTGTTCAAAATGTCCATCAACAGCGAAAATTTCATAGACCTCTCAACTCCTCACGTTCCTACGGTAATCCGCCCATGGCAAAGATTATTTTTTCTTCGGTTCCAATAGGCTCAATGTATTGTTAATTTTGTAACATTTCGCTTTCTCTGTCAATATTCGTTCTCCCATAATTGCTTTTTCAATTTTGTGCGCCCTGCACAACGGATTTGCAAGGATGTTCTAAATCGTGACAGATTTTGAAATATATCTGAAATCTCACCCTTTTTCTCCGATTCTTTGTAAAACGACACGCTGTTTGACAAGAAAGTTTCCATTTCTTTTTTCATCCGCCCTACCTCCCTCTCTGCCCCCTCCCCACCCATTGGTCCTTTGGCACAAAAACCAGAGTTTTTTCGTCACCGTCGTAAAAAAGCACTTGACTTAAAGTGGACTTTCAGTTATATCATAAGCAAAACCATCCACCCCCAGCCCCCACGCTGGCGCAAGGAAAGGAGTCCTGTGAAAGACGCTATGAAGAACCGAACCCGAATCCTCTGTCTGACCCTTCTCATCGTGCTGGTGCTGGCCGCCGTGGTCACCGTCCTCTGGCGTCCCGCTGGACAGGCCACTTCCGAGCCATCCCCCTCCAGTCTGACCGAACCAGCCGCCTCCGTCTCCCAGCCCGACCCCGCACCCCAGCCCTCCAAAGCAGTGCAGCAGGAGATCCAGCGGTACGCCAAAGAGGCCAACGCCGACGGCATCGTGACCGAGACGCCTGACCCCTATTTCATCGAAAAGCAGCCCGGCTTCGACTACCGCGACCCGGAGACCATCACCTACCACTCCGGTCTCACCCAGACCACCCGCCACGCCATGGTCTTCCTGCCGGCGGACTACTCCGAAGAGAAGATCTACCCGGTGCTCTATCTGCTCCACGGCTACGGCGGCAGCCACCGCACTTGGCGGAACAAATCGGCCGACGTCATCCTCCAGAACCTGTACTACTTCGAAGACGTGCCGGAGATGATCGTGGTCTGCCCCAACAGCAACGTGAACCAGGCGGAGAGCGTGGAGGGTCTAAGCTTCTGGGAGAGCGTAGAGCCCTTCGACCGGACACCGGACGAGGTCGTGGACTACCTGATGCCCTATATCAACCAGCACTACCCGGTCAAGACCGGCCCTGAAAACACCGCCGTGGCAGGCAACTCCATGGGCGGCCGCAACGCCCTGGCACTGGCCTACCGCCACCCGGAGCTGTTCGGCTACGTAGGTGCCTTCTCCTCCTCCACCGCCGTGGCAGCTGCCAACGGCAACGTCATGTCCACCCCGCTGCAGGATCTGTCCCTGCCGGACGGCACACCGCCCTTCCAGCTGCTGTTTTTGGCTGTGGGACGGTCGGACAACGTGTGCGGCAATGTGACCTATGAGCTGGACAACTATATGAACCAGCAAGGTATCAAACATCTGTTCTATGACACTACCGGCGGACATCAGAACGTGGTGTGGCAGAATGCCCTGTATAACTTCGGGAAGAAGTTGTTTCGGACGGATTCGTGAGATTTGACCGTAAAAAATCCCCTCACAAGAACTGTGAGGGGATTTTTGTTGCGATTTACAGCTGACTTGCCGCCAGATAACCACTCTCCACTGCATAAGCGATGTTCCCATACTGGACACAAGTGCCGATCGCGTGACAGTTGGGGAAGGATGCGAACTGCTGGGCAAAGTCCTGGTTGGGACGCATCCCCATGGCCAGGATGACTGCATCACAGGGTGCCGTTTTCCGCGTCCCATCCTCGGTCTCGAAGACGCAGCTGTCCGGGGTGATCTCCACCAGCTTGTGGCTGGTGTACTGAGGCACTTCTCCCAGACGGTGCTCGATGTCGATGATGTTCTGGAAATGCTCTCCGTGTGCCACCTCCGGCAGCAGGTCGTAGACGGAGACCTGGTTGCCCTTGCTGTGCAGGTATTCCGCCGTCTCCAGACCGGTCATGCCCGCGCCGATGACCACTACAGTCTGTCCCCCCAAGGTGACCTTACCGGTGAGCAGGTCGGAGGCGGTGTGCACCTGACTGCCGTGGATGCCGGGGATGCGGCCGGGGATAAGAGGGGACGCGCCGGCAGCTACCAGGACGGCGTAAGGATGCAGCTCCGCCACCGCTTCTAGCGTCGCAGCCTGTCCCAGACGGACGGTGACGCCCAGTTTGTCCAACTGATGGGTCAGGTAGCGGACGAAAGCCAGAATCTTCTCCTTGTGGGGCGGTTTCGCCGCCTGGAGGAGGGCGCCGCCCAGCTGGTCATTCTGCTCCCACAGGGTGACCTGGAACCCACGCAGCGCCAGCACCCGTGCCGCTTCCATACCGGCAGGACCGCCGCCGAGGACTGCCACGGGACGGCCATCGCCATCCTGACGCAAGGTGCTGCGGGTACACTCGAAGGCACCCTGGGCGTTTACGGCACAGTGCATCTCGCCGCAGGCCATGGTCTTCATGCAGTTCAGGCAGGAGATACAGGGGCGGATGTCCTCATCCCGGCCTTCCAGCGCTTTATTCGTCCACTCCGGATCGGCCAGGTGGGCACGGGCGGAGCCGACAAAGTCACAGACACCGTCCTTCAGCAGTCCTTCGGCGTAGTCCGGTTCCCGGATCATGGCAGTGCAGACCACCGGAATCTCCACCACCTGCTTCAGCTCGTGAGCCAGCTCCACCTTCCAGCCCTGGTCAAATCCAGTCGGCTCCCAGGCGGTGTTCATGGTCTCATAAATGCCCGAGCTGACGTCCAACAGGTCTGCTCCAGCGGCCTGGAACAGCTTGGCGTACTCCTTGGACAGCTCCAGGGTGATGCCAGCCTCACGGGGCAGGCCGATATAGTCCAGGTATTCACAGGCGGAGATGCGGATGGCGATGGGGAACTCCGGCCCACAGGCATCCCGGATGCCGTGGATGATCTCCAGGGCGAACCGGGCGCGGTTGGCCACGGAACCGCCGTAGTGGTCGGTGCGGTGGTTGGTGTAGGGGCTCAAAAACTGGTTGATGAGATAGCCGTGGGCGGCGTGGATGAGTACCCCGTCCACCCCGGCCTTCTGACATCGGATGGCGCCGTTGATGAACTTCTGCACCATGCAGGCGATCTCCTCGGTGGTCATCGCGATGACCGGTTGGTGGGTCAGCCCGCACTGGATGGCGCTGGGGGCGAACATCCGGCGTCCGCCGTTGAGGGCACTATCCCCTTGGCGTCCAGGGTGGTACAGTTCTACAAAGAACGCACAGCCATAGGG